>JBDLWG010000409.1:0-4736 GCA_039804385.1 Bacteroidota bacterium | reverse complement strand
ATTTTGTGGCAAACGAAGGATTTTGTGAAGACCTATTTTTCGGATGCCCGCAATTGGATTGGGTTAGGCGATTTTGAGTTGCGAGACGGCAAATTGTATCATTTGATAGGCAATTCCTATTATTCCTTCGATTTAAAGACTCAACAAGTGACTATCTTATGGGAAGATTTGGTGCATGATGGCTATCTCAAAGTGACGCATCGTTTTTATACACCTGATTTTATTTACTTTACGGCTGCTAAGAATATGGCATTAGAACCGATTTTTGTAGGTGTTTTCAATCGAAAAACGCTCCATGTCGATTGGATTGAGCGGGTCAAAGGGCAAAAATATGGTTTAAACAGAGGCATTCGCGCCACAGGGGATCAACTTTATGTGTTGGATGGGGCTGAAAACTTGCATGTTTTTGAACAGGTTCCGCCAACCGTGAAGCGAACGCGCTCTAAAAAAGGGTAATAAGTCGTTCAACTCAATTAAGATACCTCAAAAGTGCGGCAAGTTGCAACGTGCCGCACTTTGAGTTCGATTGCTGGTTTTCAATTCCAAACAGCAGAAAAAAGTGCGGCAAGTTGCAACTTGCCGCACTTTGAGTTCGATTGCCAAACGTTGTTGTTGTTTATTTGCGAAATAAAAGCCTACGGAATTTACGTCAACGCAACACAACGCCTTTTTTCAACGTGCTTGTATTCGATTTTAATTATAAAACCTTTTTGAATGAAAAAATTGTTTCCCGTGTTCGCGCTTTTGCTGCCCCTGCACCTTTTCGCGCAACGCACTTTTACCATCAGTGGCTACATTGAAGACGCTGCGAGTAGCGAAAAATTGTTTGCGGCGGCGGCGTTTGACAAGACGAGTAGTTCGGGAGTCGTCACTAATGCTTACGGATTTTTCTCGTTGACGTTGCCGAAAGGACAAGCGGATTTGGTTTTTACGTATGTCGGATACGAACCAACCGAAATTAAATTTGCTTTAAACCGTGATACGACCTTTAATATTCGCATGAAACCGCATGCGGAAATCCAAACAGTCGAAATTTCTGCTAAAAAACAACACCGTATCGAAGAACGGACGCAAATGAGTCAAGTAACGGTTCCGATTGAACTCATCAAAAAAGTGCCTGCCCTCTTAGGCGAAGTCGATGTACTCAAAGCCTTGCAACTTTTGCCGGGTGTACAATCGGGTACAGAGGGTCAAAACGGATTATATGTTCGCGGAGGCAGTCCTGACCAAAATTTAATTTTGTTAGATGGCGTTCCTGTGTATAATGTGAGCCATATCGGTGGTTTTTTCTCGGTTTTCAATGGCGATGCGATTAAGGATGTCACCTTGACGAAAGGTGGTTTTCCAGCCCGTTTTGGCGGCAGATTGTCATCTGTGTTGGAAATCAATATGAAAGAAGGTAATATGAAACAATTTCATGGCGAAGGCGGGCTTGGGCTTTTGTCTTCTCGATTGACGCTTGAAGGTCCGATTTTGAAGGATAAAGTCTCGTTTATGGTCTCGGCGCGGCGTTCTTACATGGATATTATTTTGCGCCCCGTCATCACGGCATCCGTCAATGCGCAAAATTCAAATAATGTAAGAGAAAATACGACAGTGGATCCCAAATTATATTTTTATGATTTGAATGCTAAAATCAATTGGAAAATCAATGAGCAACACCGCATTTTCCTCAGCGCGTACAATGGGGCGGACGTTTTTGGCTTTGCGTTTACGCGGACGGCGAAAGATAATTCGCGTTCCAATTCCACAAATGGCGGTATCAATTATGGCAATTTGACCACCGCTTTGCGTTGGAACTATTTGATTAACAATCAGTTATTTGCGAATACAACCTTAACTTATAGTAGTTTTAATGTAAATGTATTGACTTCTGCGAGCAATCGCCGTGATACGATTGTGTCGGATAATACGGTAAGTCTCCGTTCTGGGATTGAAGATGTGGGTTTTAAAACCGATTTTGATTATGTCATCAACCCCAAAAACCATATAAGATTTGGCGCAGGCATCACAAAACATACGTATTCGCCGCGCACCTTACAATTAGAAGTTCAAGCGGCTCGATTCAATATCGATACGACACTCGGTGAAGGTAATACAATTGGTTTAGAATCAGCGATTTACGCCGAAAATGAAATGAAAATTGGTTTGTTAAAAGTCAGTGCAGGCGTTCATTTTTCTGGTTTTGTGGTTAATAACAAAACATACACGTCTTTGCAACCGCGTTTGGGGATGAATTATCCATTGAGTCAAAATCTGGCGGCAAAAGCATCTTTTGTCACGATGCGACAATATATTAACCTTTTAACGAATGAAGGATTGGGTTTGCCGACCGATTTGTGGGTTCCGAGTACCGCGAAAGTCAAGCCACAAGATGCTTGGCAAGCGGCGTTAGGTATTGCGCAAACGATTCGGGATGAATACGAATTTAGTGTAGAAGCGTATTACAAAAAAATGAATAATGTCGTTTCTTACACGGAAGGCGCGAATTTTCTAAATTTAAATGGGGCTTCTTGGCAAGACCGGGTAGCGCAAGGCACAGGGACGGCTTATGGGATTGAGTTTTTTGTGCAAAAGAAGGAAGGCAAGTTGACAGGATGGCTTGGTTACACTTGGTCGCGGAATTTTCGACAGTTTGATGCCATCAATAAAGGGTTGGAATACCCATTCAAATACGACCGCCGCCATGACTTCAAAGCCTTAGCTTCTTATCAGATTTCGGATCGATGGACGTTTAGCGGCTCTTGGCAATACGGCACTGGAAATGCCACATCTTTACCAGAATTAATTTATAATACGCCTGCTACCAGTTACTTATACAATCCAAGTGGGGTGGTGACAACGTTTGGACAATACGGCGCGACCGAAATTATTGGAGAGAAAAATGCGTTTCGGATGCCTGCATATCATCGTTTTGATTTTTCTTTTGAATGGAAAAAGAAGAAAAAACGCTACACAAGTGCTTGGAATTTTGGGGCATACAATGCGTACAATCGAGCCAATCCAATGTTTTTATTCTTAGATACACAAGATGTTTATAACGCAGATGGAACCGTCACCGCTACAAATGTGGTGCGGCAAGCCAGTATTTTCCCGATTATACCATCGGTTGCTTATAATTTTAAATTTTAATTAAAATAATTTTTAATATGAAAATCATTGATTTTAAATATATTGCAATTATTGCAGGTAGTTTATTCAGCAGTTGTACGGCAGATTATTTCACGCCGATTGTAGATGTTGTTGTCCCGAAACGCGACCCGAAATTAGTGGTAATTGCCGATTTGTGGTCTGGTCAGACGGATTTGACGATTTTTGTCACTCGTTCTCGGGCTTCTTTGGACAATACGCCGTATGATTATACGGGTGTTGACACGATTTTGCGCGGACCGGGCGGTGGCGGGCCAGGTGGTGGCGGTAATCGGACGGAAATTGTGCCGATTTTGATTGATACGGTAACAGGCGCAGTCGTCAAATTGTCTAAAAATGGACAATTATTAGCGCAATTAAATTCGGTTGGCTTGGGTCGTTTCAGAACAAAATTGGCTCAACCGCTGGCAGAAGATGGGGCAACTTATACCTTGACGATTTCCGCACCTGGTTATACGACGGTCGAATCGGTTCAAAAAATGCCATCAGGCGCGGTTTTAGACAGCGTTAGTTATACATCCGATGTAAGCGTTACAGACCCTAATAATCCATTTAGTAGAAATATTCGGGATGAATATCTACTTGATTTTAAAGACATTATAAATCAAGAAAATTATTATACGGCGGTTGCCCTTGCAACTACAAAAGACGCAAGTGGCACCGAAACGATTCGAGAGGTGCCGTTTGCAAGTCTTGACCCGATTTCTGAAAATAATGTAGTCAGTGATAAGGATTTGAATGGGAAACGCATCGTTTGGCGCGAACACAGCAATCGGCGATTGAAAGGCGGCGGACGCGGTGGGAATAATCCTGCGGTATCGGGTTTGATACAAGTGGCTTTGTTGTCGATTACGAAAGAGCGTTATAACTACATCAAATCGTATGCTTTATATCAGTCAACTTTAAATAATCCGTTGGCGGAACCCGTGATTTTGTATTCCAATATCAATAACGGATATGGCTTATTTTCATTGGGAGCGAATCGAGTGGCAGTCGCTCGTTTTTAAATTGGAATTAGGACTGAAAGAAAAATAGGAATGAAGGAGTCCTTCATTCCTATTTTTCTTTCAGCCCTAATTCCAATAAATGATTCAAACTTACAAATGTATCGCTTGAATCGCTGCAGTAGTTAAATTTAAACAATCGACAACAACGTTTGGAGGGTTTCAAACCCTCCAAACGTTATACTACCTTGATTATCAATTTTTTAGTAGTTATCATTTTTTATCAATTCTTTAATTTCAACTACTTACACTATATTTTTGCAAATAATAATCTCATATCTGTTTTTTCCAAAACGATGCGTTCAATATCTTTGATAGGAATGCGTTCTTGTTTCAACGTATCGCGGTCTCGAATCGTAACCGTTTGATTTTCAAGGGTTTCAAAATCAACCGTAATACAAAAGGGCGTTCCAATCGCATCTTGACGGCGATAACGGCGACCAATTGCATCTTTATCATCGTATTGACAATCGACCGAAAATTTCAAATGATTGAAAATATCCAACGCTGCTTTGGTCAATTCCTCTTTGTTTTTCAACAACGGCAACACCGCACATTTAATCGGCGCAATGGCAGGATTTA
>JBDLWG010000408.1:0-5884 GCA_039804385.1 Bacteroidota bacterium | reverse complement strand
ACGAGTTTATTGATTTTTTCCTACACTTAGATAAGCATGTAGAGGCTTTTTTTACGCAGTACAACACGTTGTCGTATGCTATTATTTGCTTAATTTTATTTTGTGAAACGGGTTTGGTCGTGACTCCTTTTTTGCCAGGGGATTCGTTATTGTTTGCGGTGGGCGCGACGATTGCTAAAATTGGCGTTTTAAAATTATGGATAGCGATTCCATTGATGTTTTTAGCGGTAATTATCGGGGATAATGTCAATTATTTTTTAGGCAATAAAATCGGTATTCGATTATTTGATATGAAGATTCCGTTTTTAAAACGAGAATATTTAACCAAAACAGAAGCCTTTTATGAAAAATATGGTGGTAAAACCATTGTTATGGCACGTTTTGTACCGATTGTGCGTACTTTTGCGCCCTTTGTAGCGGGCATTGGCGCAATGTCTTATCCAAAATACATTAGTTATTGCATTGGAGGCGGCATTTTATGGGTGACTGGATTAACCATGTTAGGCTACCTTTTTGGTCAAACCGAATTAGTTAAAAACAATTTTGAATTAGTAATATTAGGAATTATTGTAGTTTCAGTATTACCAATGATCATAGAAGTTTTACGGGCTAAATTTGCAAAGTAAACGCACACAAATAGCGAGTGGAGGATTTAAAAAACCTCCACTTACTGACTTAATTTTTTATTTTTGAGCAATCGCCTTCAAATCCATTTTGCACTTGCCACATTTACCTGCTTTGGCACTTGGCTTTTCGCATTTCATAGGGCATTCGTACGTTTTAGAAGCATCAACTGCTTTCGGAGCATCAGCCGCCGTTTTGGATGCATCCGCTTTTGGAGTATCATCTGCCGCTTTTGGAGGTGCTGCATTTTCAATAGGCAATGCTGTCGTTGTAGAAGGCGTACCTGTTGTTGCTCTTGTCTCAACGGGCGTTGTATTAACTGGGTTACTGGTCGTTTTTGGTGCTTCTTCGCACGAAACCATGAATAACGCTGCAAATCCTACAAATTTAAATAATTTCATCTTAGTTGGAATTAATTTTTTTTGATTGAAATGAAAAGTCCAAAACGAAAAAAGTGTCTAAATGGTATGTGTAACGCTCACAAAGATTCAATTATATTGATAAGATTAAGTGTCTAATGTTAATTAATCAACAACACCGTTTGGAGGGTTTTAAACCCTCCAAACGGTATACTATCTTGAAAATCAACATTTTAGCACGTATTTTTTTTGGCTCAACTAATTTAAAATAACATCGTTTTATGTTGTGGCGGCACGACGTTGAGATGTTTGTAGGCTTTTTCAGTGGCTTCTCGACCTCTCGGTGTTCTTTGCAAGTAGCCTTCCATAATTAAAAAGGGTTCATGCACTTCTTCAATCGTACCCGCTTCCTCACCAACTGCTGTTCCAATCGTCGTCAAACCCACAGGGCCACCTTTAAATTTGTGAATAATCGCCGATAAAATTCGATTATCCATTTCATCCAAACCACTTTCATCCACATTTAACGCTGTCAACGCATATTGCGCAATCGCCAAATCAATATTACCATTGCCTTTCATTTGCGCAAAATCCCGCGTCCGACGCAATAACGCATTTGCAATACGCGGTGTCCCCCGACTCCGACGTGCAATTTCGGTCGCACCGTCATCATCAATGCCCACTTTCAGAATCGCCGATGACCGTTTAATAATGCCTTTCAACGTTTCAACATCGTAATAATCCATATGACAAGTGATGCCAAAACGCGCTCGCATCGGCGCGGTCAGCAAACCCATCCGCGTTGTCGCGCCGACAAGCGTAAATGGATTCAACGCAATTTGAATACTGCGCGCATTCGGACCCGAATCAATCAAGATGTCAATTTTATAATCTTCCATCGCCGAATACAAATATTCTTCAACAACAGTGTTCAAACGATGAATTTCATCAATAAACAAGACATCTCCGCTATCTAAATTGGTCAAAAGTCCTGCTAAATCGCCCGGTTTATCCAAAACGGGACCCGAAGTCATTTTCATTGCCGCGCCCAACTCATTCGCAACAATATGCGAAAGCGTTGTTTTGCCCAATCCGGGCGGGCCATGCAATAAAACATGGTCTAATGCCTCACCTCGTTTTTTAGCCGCGCCAATGAAAACCTTCAAATTATCCACAATTTTAGGTTGACCGCTAAAATCAGTCAAGACTTTCGGACGTAAAGCGCGTTCAACTTGTTTCTCCTCTTGATTCTGCTCCTTTTTAGAGGCATCCGCATTCTGATTTTTTTTCATATATGTTTTAATGCTATTTTTAGGAAAATGATACTTCGCATTGGGTGGTTTTGCGATAGGATGGATGTACGGATTTCACGGATTCGCACCGATTTGTACGGATTTATACTCGTTACAAATTGAGTATAAATACGTACCAATCGGTGCGAATCAGTGAAATCCGTACATCCATCCTATCACAAAACCACTCGACGCAATGCATACATCCCAATACCTTAAAAGGGCGTTTCTTTTGGTGCAAATTTATAACAATTCATGTTAAAATGCACTAAACCAATAAACATATTTTTTTAAAATATTTGTGAACAAATAATCTAAAAAATCCGCAAATAGCATGTTAAAATCGCCTACATTTGCAGCGTAAAAATCACCCACATGATATTGACATTCAGTTTGACCCTGCCCATCAAAGACCCAGTGCTGCAATTTGCACTCCTATTGTTCATTATTTTGCTCGCACCCATGTTGTTGCGCGTCATTCGCGTACCCAGCATTGTCGGTTTGATACTCGCAGGAGTGGCGGTTGGCACACATGGTTTTGGACTTTTAGAAATGGATGCGGCGGTAAAAATGTTTGCCTCTATCGGCTTACTTTACATCATGTTTTTGGCGGGCTTGGAAATTGATTTTCGAGATTTCAAACGCAACTCGTTGAAATCAGCCGTTTTCGGTTTTTTAACTTTTTCAATACCGTTATCCATTGGCACGATAACCACTTTTTATTATCTTGGTTTTCCATTCCAATCCTCGCTTCTGCTCGCCAGCATGTACGCGACGCATACGCTCATTTCCTACCCTATTGTCAGTCGATTGGGCGTTACCAAAAATGAAGCGGTGACGATTACGGTTGGAGGAACGATTATCACTGATACGGCTGCGTTACTATTGTTATCACTCATCACCGCGAGTGCCAAAGGCAACCTTAATCTACCATTTCTCTTGGAAATGGCAGCTTCTTTAATCTTTTTTTCGACGGTAGTGCTTTGGGTTTTCCCAAAAATAGCGCGATGGTTTTTCCAAAACATTGAAAGTGAAGGCGTTTCGCAATATATTTTTACGTTAACCGTCGTTTTTGCCTCTGCAAGTTTGGCAGAAATTGCGCATATTGAACCGATTATTGGGGCATTTTTGGCAGGTTTGGCGTTAAATAGACTTATTCCACATGCCTCTCCTTTGATGAATCGAATCCAATTTGTGGGAAATGCGTTGTTTATTCCGTTTTTTTTGATTCGAGTGGGGATGATAGTTGATTTAAAAATCCTATTTGGAACGCATGCCGCCCTAAAAGTAGCCGCAACCATTTTAACGGTCGCTTACGTTACCAAATGGTTAGCAGCCTACATTACCCAACAAATATTTGGTTATTCGACGACCGAAAGAAATATTATTTTTGGGTTAGGCAGTTCTCATGCTGCTGCGACTTTAGCGATTATTTTAATTGGTTTTGAATTAAAACTATTTGATGAAAGTGTGATGAATGGTACTATTTTAATGATTTTAGTTACCTGCATCGCCTCCACTTTTATCACAGAACGCGCTGCTAAAAAATTGGCAGTCCATGAATTACAAAATATAGCCAAAGATAATGAACGCTTAGAACGAATTTTAGTCCCCTTAGCCAATCCCGCCAATTTTGAACAATTGTTAGATTTAGCGATTTTGATTAAAAATCCACGTTCACACGAACCTATTTATCCACTCAGTGTGGTCAATGACGATTCAGAGGCAAAGAAAAACATCCTAATTAACAACAAATTATTTGAAAAAGCTATTGCTCATGCTGCCGCAACTGAAACAAATATTGAAGTCATTCAACGGGTTGATTTAAATACATCAGGCGGTATTTTGCGGGCAATCAAAGATTTGGCGATTAGTGATGTAGTCATGGGTTGGAATGGAAAAGCCTCTACAACTGATTTTTTCTTTGGTTCGATTATGACCCAATTATTACAAAATACAAATAACAATATATTGGTTTCCAAAGTATTACAACCGATTAATACATTATCAAAAATAATTATAATTGTACCTCAAAATGCCGCGTTGGAAAGTGGATTTAAGCATTGGTTGACCATTATTAAACGGTTAAGTGGACAATTGAGTAAAAATATAACTTTTTATGTAGCGGAAAGCGATATTGATTTTTTCAAAAATTTGTTTAAAAAACAACGTCCTGCGTTAGATGCGGAGATACAAATGTTCCAAGATTGGGATGTTTTTGAACGCGCCGAAACCTTGGTTTCAAATGATGATTTATTGCTCATTGTGAGTGCACGAGAACAAACCGTTTCGTATCAACGCGGTATGGAAAGGTTATTGCGAGTGCTGTCACACTATTTTACGGATAAAAATTTTGTCATCATTTATCCTGAACAAACCATCTAATTTCACAAATCATATAAATATAATAAAAATACATAATCAATTCACTATAAAATTTTATTTTAAAAACAGTATGATAAATCAAATTTTAAACAAAAACCCAAGCTTTTTTAATTATAAAATTTGGTTTTGGTCAACAGCCCTGTTAGGGATCACCTTAATCATTTTAGTACCACCATTTCACTCGCCTGATGAATTTAATCACTTCTATAAAGCCTATCATATTGCCGATGGGCATTATAAAGCAGAATTTAACAGTTCAAAAACACAATTGGGCGGTTATATTCCGCAAAGTTTATTAACAATTAGTGATCCATTTGAACGCATTGAACAGCATAAAGACCAAAAAATATCAGTAGATACCATATTAAGTTATTTCAAAACACCCCTATTACAGAATGATAAAGTATTTGAGCCATTCCCGAATACTGCTCGATATGCACCAACTGCTTATACTCCACAAGTGTTAGCTATTTATATTTTAAAAAAATGGAATGTTGCTCCTTTATGGATGACCTATCTTGGACGCATTTTCACTTTTATGGGATGGCTTTGGCTTATTTCATTATCCATTCGCTGGGCACCAATAGCATATCGTCCGATTTTAATGATTATCACATTGCTGCCAGAATCTCTGGCTATCAATACCACTTTAAATGCAGATGTAGTAACAAATGCGTTACTATTTTTACAAATAGGGCTTTTTTTGCAATTAAAAACCGATTACAAAAGCCTTAGTGTAATACAGATACGCAATAAACTTTTATTATTTGCTTTTTTTGTTTTGTTGGCGACTTGGCAAAAGATTGTTTACTTTCCGATGTTATTCCTTTTATTGTTACTTGATAAATCCCTATTTGATAACAATTTGACCAAAAAATATATTTTCGTGGGTTTTAATTTGGTATTAAACCTTCTTTTAATAAAAATTTGGTCATCACATCTACACCAACTCATTTATCCTTTTGCAGATATTACTAAAAATACTTATCAAGACTTGCACCCTGGATATAATGTTAATCCAGATTTACAAGTACAATATATTCTAAATCAACCTATTGAATTTTTAGAAAAATTTATATCCGCTACTTTTTCAAGCTATTCTCATACCAATCAAAGCTACATTGCCACATTTGGTTGGGAATTAATTCGCTTACCTGAAAAAGTTACAATTGTATTTTTAGTCCTGTTTGTGACTTTTGTTGCCTTACAACCCATTCGGTGGAC
>JBDLWG010000407.1:0-12961 GCA_039804385.1 Bacteroidota bacterium | reverse complement strand
TGGCTTTAATGCTCGTGCAAAGATTGTTAGAACGGTTAAAATGGGTAAAGCGAAGTTATTTGATGGTTTTAAATGGCGGATGTTAGAGCCTGTCGTATTGCGGTATGAATAATTTGACTTGTTTTTTTTGAATGGATTGGATTCTTTGGATTTGTTATATACATATCTTATGCAATTTGTGAAATAAACTTGCGTCAAGTTTCAAACTTGACGCAAGTTATGCTCGAATTGATTCACAAATCATTTAGGAAATGTATATAACAAATCCAAAGAATCCAATTCATCCAAAAAATTCAAGTCAAAACTTTATATATTTTTTTAAAAACTTATATTTTCAACAAACATGAACAAACCGTTTCTAAAAAATCGCATCCTCATCTGGGTGTGTCCGCTCGTATGTTGGGCGTGTCCCACGAAACAGCCTGTTGAGCCAGTGGGTCGAGCCCTCAATATGGCGGCACAATTGGGCAGATACATCGTTTACATCCAAAATCAAGAAAAAACAGTCCTTCAAAATGTCACTTTGGAGCTAAAAGCACCCGCAGGTGAATTACGATTGGATACTTTCCAATATGTGATTTCCAATGTTACCTTGCAAGCGGGCGGGCGGGATTCTTTTTATTACGAAGATTTTTTGGATAGAAAGCGCGGCGGTTATCATTATCCGTTGACGGTCATTCATAAACCGACTGCTTTAAATGCAAAAGGGCAATTGGGAACGGACAATCTTTCTGTTCAAATTAAATTTTAAACACATAGTTCACATAGGCGGACATAGGACAAATTGCCCCTATGTGTCCTATGTCCGCCTATGTGAACTATGTGTTTAAAAAGTGGAACTAATTTTTTAAATGGATTACCTTTGCCGATATTTTAAATTAAAATTTGCAAATCATGGCTTTTAAAATTTATACTAAAACAGGCGATAAAGGGGAAACAGGTCTTTTTGGCGGCGCACGCGTGCCTAAAAACCATATTCGAGTGGAGGCTTATGGCTCTGTTGACGAACTCAATGCACAAATCGGACTCCTTCGAGATGTGATAGAAACGCCTCATTATAAAACTATTTTAAAATCAATTCAAGATAGATTGTTTACCATTGGCGCAAATCTCGCAAGTGACCCAGCCAAAAACATGATAACACCCGATTTGAAAAAGAGTGATATCGAATTATTGGAAAATGAAATCGATGCAATGGAAGCAAATTTGCCTGCTTTAAAAAATTTTATTTTACCAGGTGGACATTTGACCGTATCTTATTGCAATGTAGCTCGAACGGTTTGTCGGCGGGCAGAACGCATGGTGGTTGCCTTAGATTTTGAACAAACCGTTTTGCCGATTATCATTGAATATTTGAATCGATTATCGGATTATTTATTTGTTTTGGGTCGAAAAGTGGGGCAAGATTTGGGTGTGGCAGAAGTAATTTGGAATGCCCGAAAATAGCAACTTGGGTAGGATGAATGTACGGATTTTACGGATTTTCACGGGATTGGTACGGATTGCGATGCAAAAATCCGTACCAATCCCGCGAAAATCTGTGAAATCCGTACATCCATCCTAATCAAAATAATCTAAAATCTAAGTTTAACTCCGTTGAATGCTCCGAATGCTATGACTCCAACGATTTATCATAAATTGGAATCCAAATTCGGCGGTTGGATAAAAATAACCTGCTTTTTGATGTGGCAACATGTAGTTCGCACTGCCTCTCAAATAAATCGCTATCGGAATTTTATTATAACGCCGTTGTGCAAAATCGCGCCCTATCGCAAGCCCTACAATCGGCGTTCCATACCATTGATTGACTTTTGGCAACTGAACCGTATCCATTTCGGCAATCGCAACAGGCGTTATCAGTGATTTTAACGTATAATTCACGCCCGCACCCGCAGACCATTGCCAAAAATAACCTGTTCCCGTAGTGCGCCGAGACGCATATTCGATATTGAAAAATAGGTTTTCAAACGCATTTTTATGATGATACACGCCTAAATCGGTCGTAATATAACGGTCTTGTATCAAGCGTAAACCATTGATATTGCCTTTAAAAGTGCGTCTTTCAATATTGCGCAATGCAAAATCAACACCGATTTTAAAACCAGGATGGGTAGGTGTGCCTATCGCCGCAATGCGAAAGGGCGTGCCAACATCTACATTATAGGCTTTGTTGTAAGGATTTTTAGGTTTTGCTTTTTGAGCAAAAACGAGATTGGAAATCGTTGCAAAACAAAAAAATAATATTATCCGAATATTCAACATAAAAATAGGTTTTTAGATATTTGTCCGAATGTTGTTTTGATTGAAACGCAATAATTTGACCTTTATTGCGAATGGAATCCGTAACAAAACCAATTTTTAATTGTTTCACTGTTTAAAATGTGGATTTGGTGGATTGAATGGATTTAGTGGATTTTTTATAAAAGATCCACTAAATCCATTCAATCCACATTTTAGATTTTACTTAGGAACGTGAAATAAATAGAGTATCCCTTTTAAAAACCCGAAAAGAGCGAAAAAGAATTTTTTTTGCAAAAAAAAATTCTTTTTCGCTCTGAAAAGACCCCGATAGCGGGTCTTTTCAGAGCGAAAACAAAAATTTTTTTGCAAAAAAATTTTGTTTTCGCTCTTTTCGGTTTTTTTAAAAGGGATCCTTTATTTATTTCGTATTCCTTATTAAAAAATTGATAATCAAATGATTAAAGATTTTAAAAATTATATTGCAACGCATCCATTATTTGCGCCGTCCGATAAATTATTATTAGCGATTAGTGGCGGAGTGGATTCGATGGTTTTGTGTGATTTGTTGCGTCAAGCGCAATATTCCTTTGCTTTGGCGCATTGTAATTTTCAATTGCGCGGCGATGAATCGAATGAAGATGAACATTTTGTTTGTAATCATGCCGAAAAAAGTGGATTAACGATTCATGTTCAACGATTTGATACGGAATCTTATGCTCAAAATCATAAATTATCGATTCAAGAAGCGGCTCGTAATTTGCGTTATGAATGGTTTGAATTATTGAGACAACAGTTTGATTATCAATACATTATAACAGCGCATCATGGCACGGATAACATCGAAACGGTGTTATATCACTTTGTCAAAGGGAGTGGTTTGCGCGGCATGACAGGGATTCCAATCATCGGCGCGAATGGGATTCGCCGCCCGTTATTATTTGCCACAAAAAGTATGATTTTGGATTATGCCACCGATAATGACATTGATTATCGGGAAGATGCTTCCAATCTTTCAGACAAATATATGCGTAATTACATACGACATGAAATTTTGCCTTCGATGGAACATATCAATCCTGCATTTGAACAAACGGCACTCCGAACCATTGATAAATTGCGAGAAGCGCATTGGATTTATGAAGATTATATAAAACAATTTATTGCAAAAAAGGTGAATTTGGATTCAACAGCCTGTAAAATTGAGTTAGAAGCCATTCAAATATCGCCTGTTGGCAAAACCATTTTGTATGAAATTTTAAAAGAATACGGTTTTACGACGGCGCAAACGGTTCAAATTTTTAAAAATAATCGTTCTGGGGCGATTTTCGATTCGCAAACACATCGTTTGTGGGTGGATAGAACGCATTATACCGTCCAAAAACAAACGGTTTTGCCTAATTCATTGCCCATTCAAATTCATGTAAGTACAACAATACTTCATTTAGAGGATATGGTTTTAAATTGTCAATTCATTGATAATGTATTGAATTTCAATATTTTGCGTGATAATAAAACGGCTCAATTGGATGCAACTCTATTAATTTTCCCATTGACTTTGCGTTTATGGGCGCAAGGCGACCGTTTTCAACCGATTGGCATGTATGGCAATACGCAAAAAGTCAGTGATTTTTTGAATAATGCTAAAATTTCAAATGGGGATAAAACCCATATCAAAGTTTTAGAAAATGGGAATGGGGATATTTGTTGGCTCGTCGGTTTGAGGTTAGATGAACGTTATAAAATAACAGATAAAACAAATCAAATATTTGAAATTAAAATTTGACATACAATGACTTAGATTTGTACTAACTTTGTATATTTTTTAATATTACGAACCCTTTTTGATGAAAATAGCTATCCGCTTAACCATTTATGCCTTGATTATCGGTTTACTGATATTCATTAAAATTAAATATTTGACCAAAGAACAACCCGCCGCCCCTATGTCCGCAGGCAAAGGAGGTGCGCAGACGGCAAACGTCATGGGTTACATCGTCAAACCCGAAAATTTGGATAATAAAATTTTTGCATCGGGTACACTCATGCCCGCCGAATCGGTGGATTTGAAACCCGAAGTTGCAGGAAAAATTGTCGAATTGAATTTGCCTGAAGGCAAATGGGTCCATAAAGGCGATTTATTATTGAAACTCAATGACGCAGATTTGCAAACCCAAATCCGAAAAATTGAAACCCAAATCGCCTTATCCCGACAAACCGAACAACGGTTGCATAAATTGTTGGATATGAAAGGCATTTCCCAAGAAGAATACGATGTCGTTGTAAGTCAATTGAATACGTATGCAGCAGATATTGAATTGGTCAAAGCGCAAATTCAAAAAACAGAATTGCGCGCTCCGTTTACGGGGCTTTTGGGATTGCGCAGTGTGAGTTTGGGGAGTTATGTCAATGCACAAAGTTCGATTGCTGTTTTGCAACAGGTCAATCCCATCAAAGTTGATTTCTCCGTTCCTGAAAAATATGCTCATGATATTCGGATGGGCGAATCCATTTCTTTTCTAATTGAAGGTTCTAACACAGTTCACACGGCAAAAGTCTATGCCGCAGAAACTCAAATTGACCCTTTGACGCGTACTTTAAAAGTTCGTGCGACGGCGAGTAATGTCCATAATGCGTTACGACCTGGTGCTTTTGCGAAAGTTGATTTGAGTTTGAAAGGTTTTGATGGCGCATTGATGATTCCGACCGAAGCCATGATTCCGACGTTGAAAGGACAACAAGTTTTCGTGGCGCGGAATGGCAAGGCAACCCCTATCAAAGTGGAAACGGGGGTGCGCACTGAAGTCAAAATTCAAATTACGGCTGGTTTGCAAATCGGCGATACGGTTGTCACCACTGGCATTATGGGGTTGAAACCCGATGCAAAAGTCAAATTCACCACGATTCAGTAAGCAGCAAAGCAAAAAAATTGACATGTCTTTACCCAGTATTTCCATAAAACGACCCGTTTTGACCATCGTATTAAACCTATTGATTATCCTTTTTGGGATTATCGGGTTTAAATCGTTGGGCGTGCGCGAATATCCAAGCATCGACCCGCCTGTTATCAACATTCGGACGAGTTACACGGGCGCGAATGCGGAGGTTATCGAATCGCAAATCACCGAGCCACTCGAAAAGTCATTGACGGCGATTTCGGGGATTCGCACGATTAGTTCATCCAGTAATCAAGGCAGTTCGCAGATTACGGCAGAATTTACCCTTGAAACCGACCTCGAATCGGCAGCAAATGATGTCCGCGATAAGGTTGCGCAAGCGATTCGGTTGTTGCCTTTGGACATTGATGGACCTCCTGTCGTGCAAAAAGCGGATGCCAATGCAGATGCGATTCTCTCTATGACGGTTCAAAGTGAAACGCGTAACATATTGAGCCTCAGCGATTTCGCTGAAAATGTTATCATGGAACGAGTGCAAACCATTCCAGGCGTTTCGGGTGTTAACATTTGGGGGCAACGAAAATATGCCATGCGTTTGCGCCTTGACCCAACTCGAATGGCGGCGTATCGACTCACGCCGTTGGATGTTCGGCAAGCCCTTGACCGCGAAAATGTGGAATTGCCTTCTGGCAAAATTGCGGGCAGCAATTCCGAGTTGACGGTCAAAACGGTTGGAAAATTGAAAACGGCAACCGATTTTAATGAACTTATCGTCAAACAAGATTTAAATGGGACGGTCAAATTCAAAGATATTGGTAGGGCGGAACTCGGTTCTGAAAATGAGGAAACTTTATTGCGGCAAGCGGGTGTCCCAATGGTAGGCGTTGCGGTTACGCCACAACCAGGTGCGAATTATGTCGATATTGCGACGGAGTTTTATAAACGGGTTGAACAATTGAAAAAAGATGTGCCCAAAGACATCTCCATTAACATGGCAATGGACAATACCAAGTTCATCAAACAGTCGATTTTGGAGGTGCGCGAGACCTTATTGATAGCGGTTTCGTTGGTGGTGATTATCATTTTCTTGTTTTTTAGGGATTGGACGATTGCCTTTCGCCCTTTGATTGATATTCCTGTGTCGCTCATAGGTTCGTTTTTTATCATGTATGTTATGGGATATAGCATCAACGTATTAAGTTTATTGGCAATTGTATTGGCAACGGGTCTGGTAGTGGATGATGGGATTGTCGTTACCGAAAATATTTATAAAAAAGTCGAAGAAGGAATGCCGCCGATGGAAGCAGCGTTCAAAGGTTCGGAGGAAATCGTGTTTGCGGTACTTTCCACTTCGATTACGTTGTCGGCGGTTTTCTTGCCTGTGATTT
This sequence comes from Bacteroidota bacterium, assembly GCA_039804385.1. Classification (GTDB taxonomy): domain Bacteria; phylum Bacteroidota; class Bacteroidia; order Chitinophagales; family Saprospiraceae; genus JAAFJT01. Next base: position 6,438 of record JBDLWG010000407.1, on the reverse strand, counting down.
TTATGGAAGGTTTTGTGGGGCGGCTTTTTCAAGAATTTGGAGTCGTATTAGCGGGTTCTGTATTGATTTCTGCTTTTGTTTCATTGAGTTTAACGCCGATGTTGAATGCGTATTTAATTCGCAAAAATCAGAAAAAGACCCAATTTTATATTTGGACAGAGCCGTTTTTTAAAAAAATAGAACAAAATTATCGAGACGGTTTGCAAAATTTTTTAAAGTATAAATGGTTGGCATTTCCAATATTTGCAGTAGCTTTTGGATCTATTCCATATTTTTATAAAATTTTGCCTGAAGAACTGGCTCCTTTGGAAGATAGAAGCTGGATGCGTGTGATGATGAACGCGCCCGAAGGTTCCAGTTATGAATTTACGGATAGATACATCTTGAAAGCAGTGGATTTGGTTTTGGATTCCATTCCCGAAAAGACGGTTGTTTTGTCGTTGACTGCGCCTCCAGGTGGGTTTGGTACAGGGTCTGTGAACTCAGGCTTTGTGCGATTGGTCTTGACAGACCCCGAAATGCGCAAACGTTCTCAAATGGATATTGCCAATTATTTAAATGCGAAAATCAAGCAATTTTCAGAAGGACGCGCTTTTGTCATCCAACAACAAACAATTTCAACAGGTGGATTTGGTTCATTACCCGTTCAATACGTCATTAAAGCCCAAAATTTTGAACAATTAGTGGAAAAAATCCCCAAATTCATGGAAGAAGCACAAAAAAACCCTGTTTTTTCCAATGTGGATGTGAATTTAAAATTCAATAAACCAGAATTATATGTTCAAATTGACCGTGAAAAAGCACGTTCTTTGGAAGTCAATGTTTTAGACGTTGCGCAGACGTTACAATTGACCCTCAGTGGTTTACGCTACGGCTATTTTAATATGAATGGAAAACAATATCAAATCGTTGGTCAAGTGGAACGCAAAGATAGAAATGATCCATTAGATTTAAAATCAATGTTTGTCCGCAACAAGCGCGGTGATTTGGTACAATTGGACAATATTGTTACTGTACAAGAACGAAGTAATCCGCCTCAGTTGTATCATTATGACCGATACAAATCGGCAACGATTTCCGCAGGACTCGCGCCAGGTCGGACGATAGGGGAAGGCATTCAAGCGATGAATGATATTAAACAAAAAGTATTGAATGAGAATTTTTCAACAGCCTTAACAGGTCCTTCTCGAGACTTTTCGGAGAGTTCAAGTAATACCACAACCGCTTTTTTATTAGCCCTTTTGTTGGTTTATTTGATATTAGCAGCACAATTTGAGAGTTTTATAGACCCATTGACAATTATGTTGACCGTTCCATTAGCGTTAGCGGGCGCGTTATTTTCGTTATGGTATTTCAATCAAACTTTAAACATTTTTTCTCAAATTGGGATGATTATGTTAATCGGATTGGTAACGAAAAACGGGATTTTGATTGTAGAATTTGCCAATCAATTGCGCGAAAAAGGGATTCCCAAATCGGAAGCCATTTTAGAAGCAGCCGTTTCGCGGTATCGCCCGATATTGATGACGAGTTTGGCAACCATGTTAGGTGCGTTACCAATCGCATTAGCATTGGGCGCGGGCGCGAAAAGTCGGATGTCGATGGGGATTGTCATTATTGGTGGCTTGCTTTTCTCTTTGGTTTTGACCTTGTACGTCATCCCTGCAATATACACCTATCTTTCTCGAAAGCAGGCTTAAGCAAAAAAGCCGTCCGATGAATGGGTCATCGAAACGGCTTCAACCTTCAAAACACTTTATCTTTAATGAAGTCTAAATGACTTCCTTTTTTCTTTTTTAAAACCAACACAAGTTATACTGAATATAGTGAAACTTGCAAACTATTAACGGACTTAATTGATATTTTTCATCTTAACCCCGTTTTTTGTTTTGGTAGTGCAAAGTTACAATGTTTGTCTAAACAAACAAATTTTTTTTCACTTTTTTTTTCACTTTTTTTTATTTTTTTTCGCCTCCATTTCAATTTCTCACAACTCAATACCCACAAATTACGTACCATTTATTTGCTTATATTTTGTTAACTCTTTTTTTAACAAAAAAATAAACCGTTTTAGGTACAAAAGACAGGTATAAAATATTGTAAGTGATAAAAATTACTTCATTTTACACCTGTCCATTATAAAAAAAAATTATCTGGACAATCCTTGATATTTCGTGGCTAACAAATATTTCGCCATGTCCTCCAATGATTTTTTCGATTTAATGAATGAATTAATTGCGACACGTCCGTCTTTACCCAATAAAAAATAGTTCGGAACCGCTTGAATATTCCAATACATCGAAACCAAACCTTGTTGATCGTTCACATGAATACCCCCAAGATTATTTTCGCGCACATAATTCCGCCATTTCGTTGGGTCTTTATCCACCGAAATAAACAAATAGACAATATCTTTATCTTTATTTTCCTCAATCGCAGATTGCATATATCGAATGTGTTCCTTACACGGCGCACACCAAGTTGCCCAAAAATCAATATAAATCACTTTGCCCAATAAATCAGGTTGACGCACTTCCTTTCCATTAATATCCACAAAACTAAAAGGCGGCACTCCTTCATTAATCAACATCCCTTCAAAACGCACCGTTTCACCTGGCTTATAAGCAGTAGGGTCTAAGGCGACCGCAGGCAAGGTGTTATCAATCTCCATACCCGGCTTAGAAGCGGCAAACTGAATCGCATCCGAAGTTGCTGCGATACTTGGAGCCGTTTGTACCGCAGGAGTCGGTTTCACAACCGTATCATTGCGTTTTTTGTCTGCTTCAATAGCTGCAATCCGCACTTTTTCGGCATTTTCTGCCTCAATTCGCTTTTTTTCTTCTGCTACAATCCGTTCTTTTTCCAACTGTTCCTTTTCTGCTTTTAGGGCTGCGATTTTAGCAATGCGAGCTGTTTCAATTCTTTCAGCCTCCATTTTAGCCGCTAAAACCTCTGCCTCTTTCCGTTTTTTCTCTTGAATTGCAAGTGCTTCTTTTGCAACTTTTTGTTTTCTTAAAAGCTCATCATAGGCTGCATTTTCAATCGCCGTTTTAGCCCTTAAATCCTCTAATTTTTTCTTTTCAGCCTTAATCGTTGCTGCTAATAGAGCCTCTTTTTGCAAATTTTCATTTTTCTCCTTCTCCGTAACGGCTACAATGCTAGCAGTCTTGATACTATCTGCTGTCCATTGTGCTCTACTATTTTTAATACGCAATGCAATTTCCGCTTCCAATGCTTTTTGTTGATCTAAAATTGCATTTTTCTTTTTTTCTGCGATTTCTAAGACGGTTTGATGCTCTTTTGCTTCCTTGTCTGCTTGTGCATCTGCTAATTTCTTAGCTTCCGCAAGCTCATCCTGCTGTTTTTTCAAAGCAAGTGCTGTGGCAGCTTCTGTAGCCAACTCTTGCTGTTTTTTAAGTTTTTCTGCGTCCTCGGTTGCTTTTTTATCTGCAAGTGCTTTTCTCGTTTTTTCTGTATCTGCTATCTGGTTTTGTTCAGCAATAATATCATCTTTTTGCTTTTGTTCAGCAATCGCTTTTTCTGCGTCTTTTTTTGCTTTTTCCGCATCTATTTGTTGATTCCTATCTGCCAACTGTTGATTAGCAGTCTCAGTAGGCATAATAATCGGTTTTAATTTATACAACGCATTTGTCAACAAATACGGCTCCATCGTATGATAATTAAAATCAATAAAATCAGGCACACGCAAGCGATTATTACCACTCATTTTATCCGCCTTGATATTTTGAAAAACCGTATTCAATAATTCCGTAAATTCAGGATACAAATTATTAACATTAAAATCTCTAATCCGTTGTTCCGTAGCGGCTTCGGGTTCGTTCAAGGCACTAAACATAATGTCTTTGGACACCATAAAATACAATACTTTACCCGACAAATGTTGGTCAAAACCACACAAAGGCGAATTAGGGTCAAGGCAATTGCGCACGCGCATCGTCCGAATCACTCTGGTTTTTTCCTCAATATTAACCAAACTGGAAGGAACCCAACCAATTTTATTATCCATCGTTTGGATTTTATAAAAAGTGTCTTCAAATGATGTATCTTGAGCAACGTATTTGAATTTTTCAGCTGTATGCAAATTCAAATAAACGGCTTCTTCTCCGCGAGAAAGCCAAGAAACAACCTTTTCCGTTGCAAAAGGGTCTTCTAAAACCCGAGTGGTCACAAAAGGCGGTTTGACAATCCGTTCCACCCGCGTTTTTTCTTCAATAATATCTGGTTGATTAGAAAGGGCTTGTCCTTCTTTGCTTTTCTCCTTCCAATATTTAAGAAAAAGCTCTATATAACTCAAATAATAATCATTATTCAAGGCTTTATGGTTCATATTATCCATTTCAAAGATAAAATTGAAATAATAATCCCCAATTGGATGCGTTGCATTATTCAAACCATAAACATCATAATACTTCATCAAATGATAGGCGCGCCAATACTCGACATCCGAAGTAATAAAATCCAAAAAAGCTTCTGAAAACAATTCTTTTTTAGCTTGTGCGTAGGTATCTAAAAAATCTTTTTTACGATTATAAATATCATTGATATATTTGTAATACTCGGTAGCCGTCCGATTATACAACATATTGGAGAGAAAACTCTCATCTACCCAATCCGCAAACCGCATCAAAGATTGCTGCATATAGGTATTTTGCAAAGCCACCTGATTAGTGCTGCCGTCAAAAACAATCGTCTCTAACGGACGCGTGCCATTGAAGCGCATTTTGAGCGTATCACCTGGGGTCAGATACAATCGAATCGCTCTATTTTGATATTTCATCAAGACAACAGAAGGTTGTCTGATTTTGACTTTGGTAACAAATTGTTTATCTTCATTTGTCACGGCTTCAAATGAAGCTTGTTCTCCAGTAAATGGATTTTTTTTGAATGAAAAAAGCACAGTGCGTGCCAGCGCATCATCGATTTGACCCATGATGACGACTTCATCTTGCGATTTGGCAAATAAAAATTGCGTTACAAGACTTAATATAATAATTATAGGCAGTTTTCTCAACATTTTGATTCGTTATTTTTAAGGCGCAAAGCCGTCAGATTTGTAATATGATTGTTTGTTTTCATGACTTTTACCATTTAGACATAAATGAAAATCAAATGTGCATACCCTATATTAAGACACAACAAGTGTTTTAATAAAAAATAACACGCTTTAGATGTTTGTTCTTTTGGAGTTTTCGTTTTGTTCAAAAATCCAACTATGTTCATGTCTAAGCCGGTGCGGGGTCAAACACTTCATCAGTATTTAAAAGTTCCGTAAGGGCTTGTTACCGTTAATCGCTCTCCTTTCGCATTCGATTCCACATGACCTATGATTTGCGCTTTAATATTAAAACTTGTCGCAATATCAATCATTGCTGCGGCACTGTTTGCATCGGTATAAATCTCCAATCGCGTCCCCATATTAAACACTTGATACATCTCATGCCAATCTGTATTGGATTCCGATTGTATCAATTGAAAAAGGGGCGGCGTAGGGATTACATTGTTTTTGATAATATGTTTGTTTTCAACAAATTTCAAAACTTTGGTCAAACCACCGCCAGTATTGTGAATCATACCTCGAATAGAGGTGCGATAATGCTTTAAAATCTCATTCAATACAGGTAAATACGTTCTGGTGGGCGATAATAATAATTTACCAATGGTTAATTTTGTGTCCCCCGCGATAAACGTATCCGTTAATTTTTTGTTGCCTAAGTAAAGGACTTCCGTTGGCAAGCCAGGGTCGAAGGTTTCTGGATATTTTTCCGCATACTGCCGATGTAATACGTCATGTCTTGCAGAAGTTAAGCCATTACAGCCCATGCCCCCATTGTATTCGCTTTCATAACTTGCTTTACCGTCTGACGCAAACCCCACAATCAAGTCACCATCTTGTATGTTGTTGATAACCAAATTGTTACGATTCATCCGCGCAAACGCAGTGTAACCGACATCAATTGTTCGCACAATGTCACCCACATCAGCCGTCTCACCACCTGCTAAGTGGATATTCACACCAAAAGTTCGCATTTTATCGGCAAATTCGGTGGCACTTTCGATAATCGTGCGGATAATTTCGCCTGGGATAAGGCGTTTATTCCTGCCAACCGTAGAGGAGAGGATGAAATCATTGGTACACCCCGCACAAGCCATGTCGTCGATGTTCATGACAATTGCGTCCTGCACAATGCCTTTCCAGACGCTTAAATCGCCTGTTTCGCGCCAATAGAGATACGCCAAAGCGGTTTTTGTACCCGCCGTATCTGCATGCATGATGTTACAGAAAGCCTCATCTTGCGCTGCAAAGTCGGGCAAAATTTTACAAAAAGCAGTCGGATACAATCCCTTGTCTGACCGTTGAATAGCATTATGCACTTCTTGTTTCGTGGCTGAAACTCCACGGAGTGCGTACTTCTGAGC
>JBDLWG010000406.1:0-20093 GCA_039804385.1 Bacteroidota bacterium | reverse complement strand
TAAGAACCATGGCACTCAAAAATCTTCCCCTTAGCGTTCAGACATTCTTAAAAATGAGAACGGATAATTATATCTATGTGGACAAAACAGAATATGTTCACAAAATTGCATCTGTTAAAGGGGTTTATTTTTTATCCCGTCCGAGACGGTTTGGTAAGTCGCTTTTTATTTCAACTTTAAAAGAATTATTTGAATCGAATCGTTTGTTATTCAATGATTTGTGGATAGCAGATAAATGGGATTGGTCTCAAAAAAATCCAGTGATTCATATTTCATTTGCAAGTTTAGATTACCAAAATTTGGGTTTACCAGCTGCAATTACAGAACATTTAGAGGAAATTGCCAGTACGAATGGCATTCAACTTACAAAAAAATCGTTTAAAGGACAGTTTATTGAATTGATAAAGCAATTATATCATCAAGCGGGGCAAGTTGTAATTTTAATTGATGAATATGATAAACCGATTATAGATTATTTGGAACAATCGGGCTTAAAGCAAGCGCGAACGAATCAAAAAACGTTGAAAACCTTTTACTCTGTGTTGAAAGATGCGGAACCTTATTTGCGATTGGTATTTATTACGGGTGTTTCTAAATTCTCAAAAGTATCCATTTTTTCGGATTTGAATCATCTAACCGATATTACTTTAGATATAGCGTATGCAAATATAACAGGGTATTCTCAATCAGAATTAGAATTTTATTTTGATGATTACCTAAAAGAACTTATGAAATTTCATAATTTAGGTCGAGACGCGCTTTTGGCTTTGATGAAATTTTGGTATAATGGTTTCAGTTGGGATGGCATTCATACTTTATATAATCCCTATGGAACTTTAAACTTTTTGAAGCAAAAAGATTTTCGTAATTTTTGGTTTTCGACAGGAACGCCCACTTTTTTGTTTTCAATTATGAAAAAGCATACTCGTTTTACGTTTGAAAATGCGTTATCAAGCGGAACCCTTTTAGACAAATATGATTTGGATAATTTAGATTTAACAGCACTTTTATTTCAAACAGGATATTTAACCATTCAAAAAAGGAATTTTACAACAGGCGAAATTGTTTTAGATTACCCCAATCAGGAGGTTCGGGATAGTATGTATGCGTATTTGATAAACAATTTAGCACCCAGTTTTACGACAAAACCTGCTGAAATCACCGTTCAAGATTTGCAACAAGCCTTTCGAGCGCATGATTTAGAACGGGTAGAAGACATTGTGAATACGCTTTTTTCGGATGTTCCCTATAATTTGTTTGAAAAACAGGTGCGAAAAGATAACGCCGATTTGGATAAATTTATGGATGCTGCATTATTGGCAGAAAATTTCTTTCATGGACTGATTCACCTGATGTTTAAATATTTAGGTGTATTCATTGATAGTGAAGTACATACAGCAAAAGGACGTGCAGATAGTGTGGTTCAAACAGATACGCATATCTATATTTTTGAATTTAAATTCAATAAGACCGCAGAAGAGGCGTTTCAACAAATTGAAGATAGAGGCTATGCCCGAAAATATAAATTATCGGGTAAAACAATTATAGGTATTGGTGTTAATTTTAATCGAAAAGAACGATTGACAGATGCTTGGATTATCAAAAATCTTTAAAATGAATTGATTCTAAATTTGTGATAAAAAATCTATTTTCTATGAAACAAACCATCGTATTATTAACCCTATTTTTATTTTCGGCTATGCACAAACCGGTCATAAATCATTCAAAATCAAGTATTGATGAAGATTTATCTATTTCAATGTTGGCATCCGTCAATGCGTTGCGCAAAGCAGGTTGTACATGCAGTGGGCGCAAAATGAAACCTGTACCGCCATTGAAATGGAATCCATTGTTGAAAAATGCAGCACAGGGACATGCGAATGACATGTTTGAACAAAAATATTTCAATCATCAAAGTCGAGATGGCAGGTCTTTCGATGAGCGTGTGACGCAAGCGGGTTATAACTGGATGGCGGTGGGCGAAAATATCGCTTTTGGACAAAAAACATTGGAATCCGTCATGGTAGCTTGGAAAAAAAGCGGTGGTCATTGCCAACAAATGATGGATAAAAATGTCACCGAAATGGGCGCGGCGCGAACAGGCAATTATTGGGTGCAGGATTTTGGAAAACCGATGCGCCGATGAATAATTGCGCCCAATCGGGTAGGTGCGTAGCACCGCAACATTTGTAGAACAATTCATGGAAATCAATTGGGTAGGTGCGTAGCACCGTAACATTTGTAGCGAAATGTGAATTGGATTTTGCTACCAATGTTATGGTGCTACGCACCTATCTTGAATAAATAAAATCGTTATGTGTATGTAATTCATACACATAACGATTTCGTTTTTCAATACAAAATGTATTTAATTAATTTTTATTTAAAAAACAAAAATATTTAAAATAAAACAAACTTTTATTGTTTTTTTGTAAAACAAACTTTAATTTTACACTTTTAAGAAGGACTCAATCACGATTAAAAATGTAAAAAAATATGGACTTATTTTATAATTCAACGCTTTCCAAAGAGGATAATTTGTTGAAACGGTTTGAGGAAATTCACGATTATATTTATTCAAATGATGGACTTTCGCCGCAACAAACCTTAGAAGAATTTATTAAAATCTTATTTATAAAAATTTGTGCAGAAAATAAGGCGCAAAATGATTTTTCTATCACCACAACCGAGTGGAACGAGTTGAACGCAGGACAATCCATTCCTGTTTTTATCGCTCGCATTAGCGCATTATTTGAAGAAACCAAACAATCTTATCCATCTATTTTTGATGCCAATGACCGTATTAAATTGTCCTCTTTGTCATTAGGCTTCACAATCAATAAGTTACAAAGTATATCCTTTTTAAATTCGTCTCAAGATGCCAAAGGTTTGGCATTTCAAAAATTCCTCACACACCGCGAAAAAGATGGTCGGGGGCAATTTTTTACACCCGAACCAGTCATTGATTTTTGTGTCGAAATGATGCAACCGACTCCTCATGATACGATATTGGATCCTGCTTGTGGCAGTGGCGGTTTTTTAATGTCCGCGTTAAAATTTTTACAAAAAAACAATGAAAATATTGATAACCAAGATGTTATAGAACATAAAATTTTTGGAGTTGATATTAACAAAAGTATTGTTAGAATTGCCCAAATGAAATTGTTATTGGAAGCCAATGTCAAAACGAATCTTTTTTGTACCAATTCATTGGATGGTTTGGATGCTGTAAAACAGGTTTTAGGGCATTCAAAAGGATTTGATTTGGTGTTTGCGAATCCACCTTTTGGTGCAAAAATCAATCATCCAAATACCCTTCAATTATTTGATGTAGGACATAAATGGTTGAATGATAATGGTTTATACCGAAAAGCAAAAACGCTTCACAACAATCAATCTACTGAAATTTTATTTATTGAACGCTGTTTGGATTTGTTGCGGGAAGGCGGACGGATGGCAATTGTTCTGCCGAATGGCAATTTTGAAAATCCATCTTTGGACTATTTGAGGTTTTACATTAAGTTGAAAACCAAGCTCTTAGCGATTATCAATTTGCCACAAGAGACTTTTATTCCTTATGGAACGGGAGTGAAAACGTCCATTTTGTTTTTACAAAAAGATACCTTGAATGTAGCGCGTCAATATCCTATTTTTTTTGGGCGTGTTAAAAAATTAGGGTATCAAGGGAATAAAAATGGAACACCGATTTACAAAAAAGATGCCTTTGGACAGTGTTTGAAAAACAGTCAAAATGAAATGCTTTTGGACGAAGATTTTAGCGAAATCGTACAACAATATCATTCGTTTTTAAAAGGTCAAAATATCAATACAAGTAATTCATTTTCAATGAATTATAATGAATTAAATGGGCGTTTTGATTATGATTTTTATGCTCCTGAGAATCGCCGTTTGTTTGATAAAATCGCCGATAAAAATACGGTTCGACTCGGTACTATTTGTGAAATCGTTCGAGCGAAAAGTAAAAAATTGAAAGAAGCCGATGCAACCGTTGAATACATCGAATTGTCTGACATCAATACACATTCTTTTGAAATTATCAATTCGACGACTTATCAAGTGCATGAATTGCCCAGTCGGGCGAGTTACGAATTACAAAAAGATGATATTTTGACCGCGATTGCAGGCAATTCGGTCGGCACACGCAAACATGCCACTGCACTTGTCACGGAATCTTTTGAAGGAGCCATCTGTACCAATGGATTTAGAATTTTCCGAAATTATAAAATTGATAAACACTTTTTGTTGCATTTTTTGAAATCAGAATCTTTTTTAAAACAAATGTTCATGTATCGAACGGGTGCCGCGATTCCCAATGTGTCTGATACGGATTTAGCCAATATCATTATCTCGTTGCCGACTGAAGCCCGCCAACAATACATTAGCCAAAAAGTAAAACGCGCTTTTGAATTGCGTCAAGCCAGCAAAATGGAATTAGAAAGTATTGAAAATGAATAACTTAGTGAAATTGGATATAAATCTCAAATTGTAAAATTTGGATATAATTGGAACTCCGATAGGAGGCGGTTTTAATAAAAAAACTTGTTTAAAGTTGTTAAAATAAAATAAAATTTTGTGTAAAAATGAAAAATTCCTCCTATCCATCTTCCAATTGTACCACCTTTTTTCAAGGAGAAAATGGTAGTGTCACATGAAAAAAGGTTGATTATTAATTAGTTACAATAAAAAATGCTCTTATTATCACATGAGCGTCACATAAACATTTAGCCGTTACGCAGAACTTACACAATTTTGAACATTTCAAACTTGAAATCTGCTTCCTGCTTCACAGTGTCTTTAGAGACGAATCCCTAAATGGTTTGGACACTCCACAGGCTTTACTGCCGTGTAACTCACGGACCGGTTTTTCTTTCTGTTCCGATTTTAAGTGAACCCAGCTTTTTTGGTTCACAACCCTTCTATCGGAGTCCGCAATTCCAAAGAACGTTGCAAAACTTGGTTTTCGTCTTGCAAGAGCAAAAGTAGATTGAATTTTACAAAAAAGGCGCTTTTCTTTTGTCATTTTTTTGTCATTTTTTCAAAAATGGTACTTTTGTATCTAAAGACTCTTAAAATGTATCACTTTGTTAAGGAATGTTTAATTATTTTGACACTGTTGCGAGCCCCAAAAAGGAATATAACTTGTATATTTTCTGGATTTATTATCTGGATCCTCCTCTTTAATCATATTAGCATCAATTGCATCTCTCATAATGCGAGATGCGATTGAATAATTTTTTTCATCAATTTTAAACCGTTTGCGTAAAGACTGATTGGTCATCTTTTCATTGGAAACATATTTCAAACAGCAATGCTGATAACAAGCTCGAATTTTATCATTTTTATCCATTTCGCTCAGTTTTTGGTAAGCATAAAGGATAATTTTAATATGTTTTTCTTGTATATGAATGTTATAGGCGGGTAGTTATCCAATTCTTTCTTCCAAATTTTTCGAGCTTTTTCAGGAAAATCCTTCAAGTTTCGAGTGATACTGGCTATCCGAATGTAGGATTCGTGGAAAAATTCGACAGGTTGATTATCAGTGGCAGGAATTTCAAATAATGCAATTTTTTTATCTTGATAATCAAATTCATAGATTTTGAAATCAATTCTTGGTCGCAAACGAGTTGAAAGCCAATGTTCGAGGTCTTCATTTTTATGTTTGAATGTTTTGGGGCGAAAAGTAGTTCCTTCAACTGTTTCATTATCATTTTTTGCACCAAAAACTAAATAGCCATAAGGTTGCATTTCAAGGCATGCGCCATTAGATAAGGCAGAAATACGCTGACCAATCTCTTCTGCACTATGATAATTCAATTTAAATTCAACCCATTCGCTTTCTTGGTTTTGCTTTAATAATTTCTCTAATAAAGCTCTAACTTCTGCTAATTCCATATGTATCAATTTGTTTTATATAATTTTTATTTTATTTAAAATGTTGAACTATTTGTGAAATGTTATGTCGTCAGAAGCAACTTTGAAAAATGCTGATACAATTGGAACGCGGGTGACGCGGGTTGGGCGAATTTTCACGGATTTAAAAAAATCCGTGAAAATCTGCCCAATCCGTGTCATCCGCGTTCCAACTTACAACACCTATTATCTTTTACGCATTGCGATTAATACAATTCAAATCTTCAAAAGCCGCTTTCAACCTATCTGCAAACGTTTTTTCGCCAGCTCTTAACCATTTGCGCGGGTCATATGCGTTTTTATTGGGTTTATCCGCCCCTTCAGGATTGCCGATTTGCCCCTGCATATAAGCGCGTTTGCCCTCATAATAATTCCGAACACCGTCCCAATACGCCCACTGCATATCGGTATCAATGTTCATTTTGATAGCACCATACTCAATCGCTTCCCGAATTTCCGCCCGACTCGAACCAGAACCGCCATGAAAAACGAAATTAATCGGTAAATCGCCTGTTTTAAACTTTTCTTTGACAAAATCTTGCGAGTTTTTCAAAATAATCGGTTGTAATTTGACATTACCCGGTTTATAAACGCCATGAACATTGCCAAATGCCGCCGCAATCGTGAAATTAGGCGAAATCTTGCTCAATTCTTCATACGCATGCGCCACTTCCGAAGGCTGCGTGTAAAGTTTAGAAGAATCGACATCGGAATTATCAACGCCATCTTCTTCGCCACCTGTTACACCCAATTCGATTTCGAGCGTCATGCCCATTTTGGTCATCCGTTGCAAATATTTTTTGCAAATTTCAATATTTTCTTCCAAAGGCTCTTCGGACAAATCCAACATATGAGAACTATACAAAGATTGACCGCGCAATTTGTGAAACGTTTCGCCTGCTTCCAATAAGCCATCCACCCAAGGCAATAATTTTTTTGCACAATGGTCTGTATGCAAAATCACGGTTACACCATACGCTTTCGCCATCGTATGAACGTGCATTGCACCCGAAATCCCACCCAAAATCGCTGCTTTTTGGTCTTTATTCGACAAACTGCTGCCTGCATTAAACAGCGCACCACCATTGGAAAACTGAATAATCACAGGAGAATTAACGGCTTTCGCTGATTCCAACACTGCATTTACGGAGCTTGTGCCAATCACATTGACCGCAGGTAACGCAAAATTATTGGCATTAGCGTAGTTAAACAAGTCTGTCACTTCTTGCCCATGCAGCACGCCTGCTCTGAATTTAGTAGCCATAATTTAAATATATTTTTTTGATAAATAATTGATTGTCAATAGATTAAATTTTTTTTATTGATATTCAACAATTTTTGTTTTGGAAATTTTTGAAATAGGATGCTTATGATTGGAAGGATATTTTTAGTTAAAATTTGCGCTTTTCAACTGAAAATATCCTTAAAATCCTTGAAATCATCAGCATACTATTTCAAGAATTTTCCAAAGCGGAAATTGCTGTTGATATTCAACAATTTTCGCTTTGGAAATTTTTGAAATAGGATGCTTATGATTGGAGGGATTTTGGGGATTGAAAAACGTCAATGAGCACTCAAAACATCCTTGCAATCCTTCAAATCATAAGCATCTTATTTCAAAAATTTTCCAATTGATATTGTATTGATAAAAATCAATGGATATTTCGGGATGCTAAGTAGCGTTCTGCATCCAAAGCCGCCATACAACCCGTTCCCGCAGCCGTCACCGCTTGCCGATACACCTTATCTTGTGCATCGCCTGCCACAAAAACGCCTTTGATATTCGTCCGAGTACTGCCCGCTTTCGCTTTCAAATAACCCGTTTCATCCATATTTAAAATATTTTTGAACATAGATGTATTCGGTTCATGCCCAATCGCTACGAAAAAACCACTCGCTGCAATTTCGGAGACGACACCCGTTTGATTATTACGAACTTTTGCGCCAATCACTTCCTCTGTACCCAAGACTTCCAACGTTTCGGTATGCCAATGTACTTTCAAATTCGGTGTATTTAAAACCCTTTGTTGCATGATTTTGGAAGCCCGCAACACATCGCGCCGCACCAAAAGATGTACTTCCGTACAAAGTTTTGCCAAATAAGTCGCTTCTTCTGCCGCTGTATCGCCGCCGCCAACCACAATCACTGGTTTTTTACGGAAAAAGAAACCATCGCAAACTGCACAGGCTGAAACACCTTTATTCCACAAGCGGTGTTCGGATTCCAAACCAAGCCATTTTGCACTTGCGCCCGTACACACAATCACCGTATGTGCTTGAATTTCAGTATCTTCTTCATTATAAACTTTGTGTATTTTTCCAGAAAAATCCACTCGAACAATCATTTCATAACGGATTTCCGTACCAAAACGCTCGGCTTGTCGTTTCAAATCTTCCATCAATTGCGGACCCATAATCGAATCGGGATAGCCCGGAAAATTTTCAACATCGTTGGTAATCATCAATTGACCACCAGGGTCTTTGCCCGTGTATAACACAGGCTGCATGCCCGCCCGCGCCGCGTAAATCGCCGCCGTATAACCCGCAGGACCCGAACCAATAATTAAACATTTCAAAATTTGCATATATTAAATCCAATTAGTTGAAAAAATGGGTTAAAAAGCGCGCAAAGATAGTATTTTATTGCTTTATTGTAGTGCAACTCTTTTTAGATTTTTAAAACATATAGGGAACACCGAATCGGTTTCGGAAACCTTCAAGGTTTCCGAAACCGATTATCCAAAAACGTTTGGAGGGTTTTAAACCCTCCAAACGTTATAGTAAGTAGTTGAATCGAAATAAATTATCAAAATGTAATTCATTGATAATCAACAGATTCGTATCGAATCAAGGTCGGCGAGGTTGCAACCTCGCCGACCTTTGGGATAGGTTCTTCTATGTGTTCCATGAAACCGATGTTCCCTATGTGTTTTAAAATCTAAAATTGGTGCATCCATTTTCCAAATGCAATCGCCATCAGCAGGAATAGGAGCCAAATCCAACATCGATTCGGTGCGGACGATAGTTCAAGGCAATCGATATCGCCCACTAAAACCGTAGCAGCCCAAAAATTCGGCGATAATAAACTTTCGGTTTGGTTGGGTTTGTTTAAATAATCTTGTTTGGCTTTTTGCAAGGCAATATCTTTTGGAAGCCCTGCTTTGATATATTTTAAAAACGCACCTATAATGGCAGAACCTGCATTTTCCTCTAAACTCCACCGTGTCGTCAACAAACTTTTCGTCCCTGTAAACGAAAAAGCTCGAGAAAGGCTTATCAGACCTTCCCCTTTGCTCTCTTTGCCCAAACTCGTATTGCACGCGCTCAAAATCGTTAAATCGTTATACGGCAACGAAAGTCCTTGAATATCACTGAGTTGTAACAATTGTAAACGGTTGCGCCATGTAAAAAGGAGCCCTGATTTCAATGGAAAGGAGTCATCCAATACGCCGTGCATGGAGAGATATAGGATGCGACAATCGGGCGCATTTTTATAAAAACTCTTCAAATGAGCATCTTCAGTTGATTCAGTCCAAATTTTGCTCTTGGAAAACCATTGTTGCGCATCGACGACATCCTTTTCTGCCTTGCGCAAACGACCGCTTGCTTTTTTTTCAATATCCTCATTCTCATATTCCTTTTCATAATTAATTCCAAATCCGCCTAAATCTTGTGGTGCCTCTCTTTTTGCTTGCGGCGCACCAAACAAAAGGGTGTTACTATAGGCATAACTCATAGCGTATTTGGAAACCAACAACTGAGCAATCGTGCTTTTTTGGAGCAAACTATCTCCATGCGGTATCGGTTTTTGACTCAACGCTTCAAACGGTAAAAGATTTAAAACACCATCTGGAATGATAGTGAGTCGTTGAATTACCTGATTCGAGGGCAGATTTTGCACTGGTTTTTCCAATAATTGTTGGTATAGTGGATAACTATATTGAGTCAGTTGCGCTTTGATGCTATTATTCAGGATGTCTGCATGGAGCGCGGCAACCCAATTTTTGATTTGAGATTGCAAGAGTGGCGTAATCGCTGTTGTATCCATTTTAAAACTATTTTTGGTAATGGTGGCGGTGTACAAGGTTTTTTGACCCCAGAAAAAATCAATAATGGCTCTATCTTCCGTTAAATAATTTTGTAATTGATTGATTTTCAATACTTTCAAACCTGAATATTTGGATTGATAATAAATAGGATATTCCAATTCCAATCGCTTGATGAAACGCTCCCAATTTTCGGTTGCGTCTAACAAGGCACGATACGCGCTTGCTTGTTGCGCTGAATCGGCTTTCGATAAATCCGTTCGCGCTTTTGCAACTTCCCATTTCAAGGACTGTTCTTCGTCTGACGCGGTTTTGGATACATTGGCAAGTCGTTTCGCCGTATCTTGTTGAATGGATTCTTGCAAAACGGCTGCTTTACTATGCGCCATAAATCGCAGAATATAATCAGCATATTGTTTTGAATCCAACTTATAGGCGGCAATAGCGGTCAACAAGGCTTTTTCATAAAGCGAAACGACTTTTTCAGAATAAGCGAATTTGGATTCATCCGCCGTCATCAGCCCGCGTGTGCGCGTGATGTAATCATCCAGCGTTTCGTAAATTTTCAATGATTTTAACAAATGATCCACCTTTTTATCCAACAAATATTGTTGAAATAAGGCTTCTGCTTTGCGTTGCAATGGATACAACAATTGGTTCGGCGCGTTAAATTGAAACTTTTTTTGTTGTGCTAATTGTTGTAGGTAATCCGCATTGCCCGAACAAGCCTGTTCAATCGCTGTTTGATAATTTGCGGCGGCTTGTAAATAGTTTTTTTTGTTAAAATCAAGGTTGCCGAGATTGCTGTAAAGCTCCGTTCTGTCAATATGTGCTTTATTTTTATAATGTGTAATAAGCAGTTTATCAGCTTTTAACAATAATTTTTTAACCATTGCTGGTTGTTGAGGCGCGTAGCACATTGCCAAATTATTCAAACATTTGGCTTCATTGACCGTCTCATTCTCTTGTTTAAAAACAATAAGTGCTTTGTTAAAAATTACTTTGGCATTATCCACTGCTTGACTGTGAAGGTATGCAACACCCATATTTGCCCATATAGCAGCTATTTCTTTTTCATTTTGTTGTTTTTTTAAATAGTCTATAACTTTATTGTAATTACTTATAACAATTGGTTTGTAAATAGATGCTTTGGAAACATCATCTTCTAATTGCGCTAAGGCTTTTAAACCTAAATTGCTGTACCAATCTTTTAAAATTCCATTGTCTAACTCGGAATGATTCACATATTCTTTGATGTTTTGTTCTATAAGATTTGCTTGCTCATAATCTTCCCGTTTAATATGAAGGCGCAATAATTGATTTTGAGTATTAAAAATATTTTTAACATCTTTTAATTGCTGAAAAAGCGGCAATGCCCTTTTCAAATAAAGGGCTGCACTATCTAACAAATCGCCTTTAAAAAGGTAACAAATACCGATATTGAGTTCGCATTTAGCAATATCAGATGGATTGGCTTTTTGATATTTTTGTAAAATAGTTAAAGCCATTTTAGTATTTAAAAACATTTTATCTAATTGACCCAATTGATAATACACATTGCCAATTCTGCGATATGCTAACGCTAAGGTATCGTCATAGCCCTTTAATTTTTCAATTTCTTGTTTTAATTCCAATAATTTAGGAATGGATTTGGCTTGATACGCTGCTTGAATAGCGGCATTATAATTTGTGGAAAGCGGACTTTGAATGGATTGCGGCGGTGCCTTTTGACAACTTCCGATGAATAACAATAAATAAACGAATCTTTTGAGTTTCATACGATTTTACTTTTGATAAATATAAAAAAAATACTGTGAGCATTTTACAATACTCACAGTATAACAACTCAAAAGTAAAATAAATATGACATATTTAGAATTTAACGATTCTTTTACTTAAAATAACTTCCCCTACAACCACTTTTAGAATATAGATGCCTTTTGGTAACAAACTAATATCCAAAGGTTCTTGCGTTAATGTACCATTAATTGAAATTTTATTTTGCAAAAGCACTTTTCCTTCGATATTTGTTAGTGTTAAATGGGCTATTTTTTCAGCACCTGCATACTCAATTGTTACCATCGAAATATCTGTAACGGGATTCGGTGCAACAACTACATTTGCGTCAGCAAGCTGGATATTGCGCTTATTGCGTGCATAAGATTGACTTTCCTCTTCTGGGAATCGTTGTTTACAATATTGCAAATCAGAAAGAATTCCATGCTGATTGAAGCCTTGTGCCTTATAATGTTCTTTTAAATGTGCATTTCTAAAAATATTATTTCTAATATTCGCTGCGTTCCACCTTGAATTTCTGCTTTTGAGGACTGCTACTGCAGCCGTCACCTGAGGTGCCGCCATAGAAGTACCACTTTTACGAGCGTATCCGCCAGGCACTGTACTATAAACAGCTTCACCTTCTGCGGCAATGTGTACCCTTTTTGCACCGTAATTAGAACCCATATTCGATTCTATTGATTCCCATAACGAATGGTTATCGTTTGCAGATGTTGCATTGACAGAGATGACATTAGGGAAATTAGCGGGCCACATCGGAATAATATCATTATCCAATAAAAAATTGCCTGATGAAGCAACTAACACAATATTATTTGCTACGGCTGTACTGACCGCTTTTTCAACAATTGTACTCGCCGTTCCCGTACGCCCAAAACTCATATTAATCACATCCACTCCTTGTCTTACACCGTAATGAATCGCACAAGCAATCGCAAAATCGGAACCAACTCCGTTATCATCTAATGCTTTGGCAATCAATAACTTAGTTGGAATACAACTGCTGTTTTTGTATATAATTCCAGCCACATGTGTCCCATGACTCTGATAGTCTAACGGTAAATTATTATCATCTACGAAATTATAACCAAGTTTATCGCCCTTATAACAATTGCCATTCAAATCCACTTTTGAATTTGTGCCTTCTTTAGGGTCATTCCATAGTGCATTTCTGAAACCTTGATTCGGGTGAATGGGGTCAATACCTGTATCAATGATTTCAATTTTTTTGTCACTACCATTATTGAGTCTGATACCTTTTATTAAATTACTCAAAGGTGCATTATTAGGGCGGATAGTTGAACCTTCTTGCACGCTTTGGTAATAGTTAAGGTCTATTTTTAATAAATTGTCACCTCCTTGCATGCTGGAACTGGTTTCTCTACTTGTTGTCGTAATTCTATCTTTATTACCACTGCACGACAAAGCCCCTGAAACAGCAGATAATTCCCAATTTTCAATATTGCCACAATCACATTTTTTTATCACCTGTAAATGAACAGTCGTACGAAGCACATGCGACAATTTTATTTTAAAATTCCGTATAAATTCATCTTTCCATTGCTGGGTGGTTCCCTCTCGAAATTGCAAAATAATTTGATTGGACGCAGACACATCCCCAGTAGATTGATTCAACTCGAAGGCATAGCCATTGGTTTGCAATCGATCCACGAGTGCATCAACGGATGGATTCATTTGGGCAACAGCCAATTGAACCATTGCTAAAAGTGAAAGGGTAAAAAAGGTGCGTGAAATAAACATGCTTTTTTGATTTAAGATAGTCATTTTAAAAAAATTATATTTTACAAAAACATTTATAATCAATAAGTAAACGGCTTTTAAAAAGTGAGATGAAAAACTTATTTTTTTCATTTTTTTTCTATTTTTTTCAAACTTGCCGACAATTGTTTTGCCTTTTCCAGATTAAAGAACCCCCTTTTTATCAATTCATCTAAGGTTGCTTGTGCGGCATTCAATTCTCCCGCTTGAATGTAGATTAAGGAAATATACCACAATACCTGATCCAGTTCATAGCCATCGCCATGATTTTGCAAATGAAGTAATAGTGTTTTCGCCTTTTTCCAAGCAGGCTCTTTTTGGTACAAATACGATATCGCTCCCAAAAAATAAGCCGTTTCATCCGCTTTTCCCGATTCAATCACTTTTTGGAAAAGCAAAGCGGCTGTGTCAAATGCTTCATCTTGATACGCATTTTTAGCATCAGCGAAAGTGTTTTCTCCTTTTTTCTGCGCACTATAGGGAACTAAATCCGCCATTTTCCGCGCACCATGGGGAACTAAATGTGCCATTGCTAATCGCTCATGCTCATATTTGGGCATGGTGGGTGGAAAAGGAAAGTTGCACACCAAGCCGAATAGCAATAAAGAAGCGACGATTGCGAAAGTGCGTTGAACGATTTGAAGCCGTTGATGCGATTTTCTTAATTGTTGTAAATGTGCTTTTTCGCCTTGAATGAATCCATTCATACAATCCGTTTCTGCGGAAGAAAGGGATTCATTGCGACCGTATTTTTCGATAATCTCTTTCATTTTTTTAATTTTAAAAAATATAATGTATTTTTTGTAATTGAAAATAATTAAATTTTAATGCTTTATGATTTAAAAGAAAATAATAATAAAAATAATGGAAACACTTTTTAAACTTAGATATTTATTAAACACTTGTCTTAAATTAGAGGCTCTTAATATTCTTGATGCTCTATACTTTCGTTCCTTAGACATATCCTCAGAAATATTATGTTTTTCTGCTATTTCTCTATGTTTCAGCCCTTCCAGCGCGTAATCTTTAAAAACACCAAAAAGGGTATCTCCTAATAAAATTTCCACTTTTCCAATGATGAATGTTTTGAATGTTGCCGCTTCATACTCGTGATAAAATTCGCACTCATTAACAAGTTGTAAAATTTCATCAATTGCGACAACATTCATATCTATTTGCTTTTGAGTTCTTAAAAAATGAAGGGCTAACCAATTACATGAATTAAATAAATACTTTGCAAACCCGTTTGCTTCAATCCAATTAATAAAATCAACTTTAATGTCGCTATCGTCTCGCAATGCTGCTTTTCTAATTAGCTGCATTTGAAACAAACTATATGAGTTCATAACTATATCCTCAATTTCCTCAAAAGGGATATTTGGAAATTTTCTCCTTAATCTTTGTTTTAAGGGTGTGTAAGTTGTGTTAAACAAACGTTCCCACATTTCGCGATATTCCCGATGTTCGGGATTATGAGCGTGCTGTAATAATAGTCTAATTTCTAACATGGTTAAAAATGCGCCTTTTTAATGTAAAAAATTGAATAATTTGCTTCTGCTATAGTAGTAAAGTAATGAAAATTATATAAGTGAGAAAATTTTGATTTTTTTTTAATTTTTTTTAAAATTAGAGGCAAGTTGTACTTGCCTCATTCCTCACCTCCTGTCAGACTCATTGCCATTTGCAATATTTCTTCGGTTAAATTCCCAAAAACAGGTGCATTATTGGAAAAACAAGCCTTTTTAAAATCTACAAATGAATGTTGTACCGCATCCTGCGCTTGCAAATTGGTCAGTTGTGGTTTTCTTTTTAACAGTTTCGATTCTAAATAACGATAATTTTTTACATACAAGGCATCGTATTTTTTCATAAAAATTTTAGATGAACCTGTTTGAGCCGCATTGAGCATCGTTTCAAAATCGTTGGCAGACAAGCCTAAATTGGCTCTCGCCGTCGCGCTCCATAAAAATTTTAGCATAGTCTTTTCATTTTAAGCCATGAACAATAAATTACTTATGATAAGTGAATAATAGGTCGTTTGTGAGATTTTTATTAAAAAAATATAAAACAAAATCACATTCTTTTTGAAAGAACATTTTTTAGGGCGTTAAATGACAACGATTTGGAAATTTTTGAAATAGGATGCTTCTGATTGAAAGGATCTTAAGGATATTTTCAGTTGAAAAGGGCAAATTTTAACTAAAATATCCTTTTTATCCTTCCAATCATACGCATCCTATTTCAAAAATTTCCAAAGCGGAAATTGCTGATTGCAACCTTAATGATTTTTTAATATACTGATTATCAATTATTTATGCTTTTATAGCTTGTTTTTATTCAACTATTTATCGTATTATGAAAAGAGATTAAAAAATATTTTTTAGATAAAATCTCACTTTCAAAGCTCAAACGCCTTCTTGTTTTCAAAGGCATTGTGAAAAGAGATTTAAAAAAGATTTTTTAGGTAAAATCTCACTTTCAAAGCTCAAACGCCTTCTTGTTTTCAAAGGCATTATGAAAAGAGATTAAAAAAAGATTTTAAAATATCTCACTTTTTAAACTCAAAAGGCTTCTTGTTTTCAAAGGCATTATGAAAAGAGATTTAAAAAATATTTTTTAGTTAAAATCTCACTTTCAAAGCCAAATGTTCTTTATACTTTCAAAGTAATTGATTAATAATCATATAAAAGTATAATTTATTTTTAATAAAAATATTATTTCAATTTTTTTTTAAAATTCAATATCCAAACGCTTGCCTGTCCAAACCAGACAGGCAAGCAGATTGGCAACAATTTATATCATCTTATTTTTCATTCTATTTTAAATTCAAAAATCATGAATTTTAAATTTGCTACAGTTGCGTTGACCGCGACCTGCTTATCTATTGCCTTGAACGCACAAGCGCAGGCACAACCTTGGGTTTTCAATGGCAATACGCCGCCTGCGGGCAGTTGGTTGGGTACGACAGACCCAACTCCATTGATTTTCAAAGTGAATGGTTTGGAAAAAATGCGGTTGCGGAATGACCAGTATTCCAGAGTTTTAATCTCTGATGAGGCAACGCCTGTTGGATTTTTTGATACGCATCCGAATAGAGCATCTCTTCTGTTGGGACTTGATGTAAAGAATGCTGCGCCTACCAGTGGTTATGGAGCAAGTGTAGGCATTTTTGCGCAAACGGCTTACAATAACGCAGGCGTTTCATTCACAGGTACCAGTATAGGACAGTTAGCCATTGGAAACTCTTGGCATGCAGTGGGCGGTGGTGCTGGCGTAGGCGGCTCTGTAGAATTTAGCAAATCTTTAGGGAATAGCGCAGGCGGTAGTTTTTCAGTCAAAATGGTGGATGCAACGATTGGAGTGACTGCTTTCAATGCATCTCAACGAATCATTGCAGGTGTTTATGGACATATAGAAGGCACAACGACTTCCGTGAGTCCTGACGCTGTTTTGACAGCCGTTTACGGACTTGATAGTATGAAACGCAGTGATACTTGGGCTGGTTACTTTCAAGGAAAAGGGCATTTTACAGATAAAGTTTCGATTGGCAGTGTACCTATGGTTGGTAACTATGGTTTATACGTTGAAAACGGGATTATGACCGAAAAAGTGAAAGTTGCGCTCAAATCTTCTGCACAATGGGCTGATTTTGTCTTTGCGCCGACTTATAAATTGCGTTCTTTGAGCGATGTAGAAGCGTTTATTCAACAGAATCACCATTTGCCTGACATGCCATCTGCGCACACCTTAGTCAAAGAAGGCATGGACGTTACCGAAATGTTGAAAAAACAAATGCAAAAAATTGAAGAATTGACTTTGTATGTGATTAATCAACAAAAGGAAATCGAAACGTTGAAAAAAGGTTTGAAAAAAACGCGTCCTTAATTTAATCCTTCAAAATGGCGTAAGTTGATAAAAGACTCACGCCGTTTTGAATCCAATCGACTTGATTCAAATGAAAAATATTTTTTTAATACTTCTGTTCACACAGTGGGCATGGGCGAGCTTTGCCCAAACGTGTCCACCAACAGAAACGGTAGCCGCCGCCTCCACAGGTTCGAGATTGGTGCAAGCGGCTCAAACGGTTACGGCAGCAGCAACCATCACCGTTTCGGGTACGGATTCGGTGGTGTATCGGGCAGGTCAATCGGTTACGTTAAACCCTGGTTTTGAATCCTTTATCACTGGGAATGCCCGTTTTAAAGCTGAAATCGGGAGTTGCCTCCCTACTACAGCGACGACTCATTCCTATCGGATGGATACACTCCGATTGAATTGTGGTACATCGAATGGGGGTTGTACGCCCGTCTTTTTGACCGCGCCCGTGACAAATGCCACTGGATGGACATTAGAAGTGGATTTCGACCCAACAAAAGTGACTCCCACAACCCATACTTTAGGCAGCATGGTGACAAACGGGGCAATGTCAGCCTTTGTGAGTAATGGCAAACTCATCCTATCCATTTTCTTAACAGGCGCGGCGAATATCAATGGCAATGCTGGGGATATGTTGGTTTGCTTAGGTTGGGCAAATGTAGGTAGTGTCAGCAATACGGTTGCAAATTTAAGTGGCATCGTCGAAACGAGTACCGTTACAAGTACCACAACGACGACTATCAACAGTCGAATTGCTATCACTGGCGGCAATGCGGTGAACTTTTGGGTTTATTATGGTTCTACGGCGATTCCGTTTAGTGTAGCTGCGAATCCAACCCAAATTTATAGCGGTAGTCAAGCAAATGGGATGTCTTACAAAGGAAATGTGAGCAATGCAGGGTTGTATTTATTGAATTTAAATACGGATTCATTGGTACAATTCAATCGCCAATCCCTGTCAGGACGCGGTGCCCCAGTGATAGGCGGGTTTGATGGGGCATTGGTTTTCAAAATCATTGCGCGAGACCCTGCTTATCAACCTACGGCGGCGGCAATCATGGCGAGTGATGTGGATGGCGATGGACGGATTACGGCTGCCGATATTACCTACATTCAGCGCAGAGCGGTAGGGATTTATCCAACAGGTTTTCCCCAATTTGGCACAGGAATGATTGTTTCTAATCGCCATTTTCCAAAAGCATGGTTGACTTCCCGCCCCGATTATCGGTTATCCACAAGGTATCCTGTGGGAGATGGAGTCGGCTGTTCCAGAGAGTTGGTGCCTAAAATCGATAGCCTTTTCACGATTGATAATTTTTATCGCATGCGTTGTGATACGGCGATTATGGATATTTCGATGCTTTTGTTGGGGGATGTCGATGGAAATTACCTTCCAACGGGTGGACATCAATTCGGTCGTCAAAATGTCGCTACCATGAATTACGAAATTTGTGATAATTGGAGTTATAATATTCGGAATAATATTTTGTACATCAAAGTTTATGCCGATAAAAATTTGACAGGTGGAGATTGGATTATCGAAAATTCAGCTTTAACCCTTTTAGGGGCGGAGGTTGTAAATGCCAATACCACTTTGTTGACTACCCATTTGGTTGGAAATAATTTGTCCATTACAGCATCTGCTACTTCTGGAGATATTCCCGCAGGAACACCGATATTTTATTTAAAAGTGCCTGCGAGTGAGCAAGACCGTATTAAAACGTTGGCAGATTTAGGTACGTTGACGGGTTATCATAATGCGTCTGTTGCGGAACATGTGGTGCGCTATTGCCGTGTTCCAACAAAAGAGGTGGACAAAAGTAGTATCCATTTTTATCCAAATCCAACGGCTGATGGTTTGATAACCATCGAACATTTGGATAAAACGCCCGATAAAATACTGGTTTACAATAGTTTAGGTCAAATCATCCTCCATGACATCGCACCAACAGGGCAAACAACGCCATTGGATTTAAGCGGATTTGCCAAAGGCGTGTATCATGTAAAAGTAGATCACCAAATGTATAAGGTTGTAAAACAATAAGTTATACTTTTTTATAGTCATTTCAAGGGTTGAAAGTCGCTGATAGGAAGCTATCAGCGACTTTTTTTATTGATTTAATGGAGTTCAACTATATGGCTACGTTTTTTAAAAATTCATAACCATCCATTGCAAAAAAATCCTAATTCAAAACCCTAATATTATTTTTTCGCTTGTCGAAAAAGAAGCGGCTCGAATCGTACAGAAATACAATCCATTTGCTAAATAATTCAAATTCAATGTTTTAGCAAAATGCAATTGATTAGGCTGTATGCTTTCAGACCAAACTTGCTTGCCTTGTGCATCCGTAATCACCAATTCAAAAGGGACGATTTGTTTTAAATCAATGTTTAAAAAGAGGGTTTTATCGCCACTTGGATTTGGAAAAACCGTCATTTGAGCCATCGCATTTTCAAAATCAACCGTTTGGGTTTGACAAAGTGCCATCCTTTCGCGCACTTTCTGGCGTAACCAACCCAATCTTATAAAAGTTGAATCACCTGGACAATCCGTTGCACAACCTGCTCGATGTCCAGAAATATTATCAATTAAGCCCACTGTATGGCTTGAAGTGGATGTGGGATTAATGTTAGATTCAACACATTTCCAAGCTAAAATTTTTT
>JBDLWG010000405.1:0-2653 GCA_039804385.1 Bacteroidota bacterium | reverse complement strand
TTACATTCACCACATTGACCAATAAGTCCTTGATTTCAAATGGTTTAGAATCAAAATCCATCTTGCCATTTTGGAGGGTCGAGATTTCCAAAATGTCATTAATGACACCGAGCAAGATTTCAGAAGATTTTTTGACAGACGTAATATAGCTTTGTTGTTCCTCATTTAACGGCGTTTGCGCCAAAAGGTTGCTCATCCCATAAATCGCATTCATCGGCGTGCGCATCTCGTGACTGATACTCGCAATAAATTGTTCTTTCAATCGCGCCGATTCTTCCGCCACTTCGCGGGCGCGTTGCGATTCGGCGAGTCGATTTAAAACACTTTTCCGTTGAATGGAATATTGCAACGTTTTTGCCAATTGGTCTGGGTCGTAACCGCCTTTGAGCAAAAAATCTTGCGCACCAGCTTTCACCGCATTTAAACCAATTTGTTTATCCGCGAGTCCCGTCATCACGATGACATTGGCATCAGGACATTTTTGAATCAATTTTTGCAATGTTTCAAACCCGCGCGTATCGGGCAAGGTCAAATCCAACAAAACGACATCAAAATCGCCTTGTTGCAATGCCAAAATCCCATCAGCTAAGGTTTGTTTATTGGTGACTTTGCAATTGAGCAAGTCCGATTCTTCCAACATGATTTCCACAAGCCGCGCATCGCCCGGATTGTCTTCAATCAATAACACTTTTTGAACATCGTTGGCAGCCTCCATTGTCGGATTGCCAGAGCTTTTAGCGGCGGATTGGTATAATTGCATGGCAAATTATAAGCTATTTTTTTTGAATGTGTAATAAAACTCTTTTGTATTTACAAAAGAACTCTAAAATCATTCCGATTTGATGAAAACGAAGTCAGCAGCTTGGTCATCCATGACTAAAACGCAAAAACGCTTTTGATGTTGGCGATAAAGTTTCTGAAATGCAGCTAAATGTTCCATCGCAACCATTTGTTTTGTAACCAATTCTTCCAAAGTGGTGATGCGAAAGGCAAAATCATCGCCGATTTGAGTGGCACTGAGGAGGGGAATGCCCAAAATTACATCGGGGCGATGTGCCACTAACACGGGATACAAGGATACATCTTCTTCCACCACCGTTTGTATGGCTTTGGTACAAATTGGGTTGAATTGTTTGATGCGATTTTCAATCCGTTTGTATAAGATATTTCTAACAGAATCCATATGTAATGATTTGAATGTAAATTTTTTATCTGTGATTTTAAATCAACTAACGCTTCAAAAAGACTGCAAATATAATACCATTCTGTGACAATTTTTCGGTTTTTTTTGAAGGTGAAAAAGTGTTTTTTTTTGAAAAAAGAAAAAGAAAATTTATCTTTGCGCCAACTTTTAAAAACTTATGACAAATAATAGTGATGAATATTGGGAAAAAAAATCAGAGACGATTCGGAATATGTCTCTCAAAGAATTGAGAGCGCGGTCTAAAAATGCGGTGCTCTTATTTGAAAACAAAGGTGATATCGTACCTCAAATGGAAGCAGGTGAAACATTTGAGGAAGCCGTTTGCTCAGAACGCATTCAGCAGATGGCTCTAAAAGAGCTACGCGCTCTAAAACCTAAACATCGTCTTGTTGTCACACCTTCTCGGGCAGAAAAAGTGAAAATCACAGGTTTGTCCGAAGATACGATTGAAAAGTTGGAGACACGGAAAGAAAAAGCAACCTTAGAAGAAATTATAATTTATTGTAATAAATTACACATTTCTTTTCAACAGTTTTTACCTGAATTATTTTTATCCTATAAATAACTCAGGTTACGCAGTCGTTTTTAAAGCCAAAATATTGTTTGGTAAAAGGCGTAGGTTTCGGAAACCTTCAAGGTTTTCGAAACCTATTCTCTCAATTAAAATAAAAAAATGATACAAACGCATCGTTTGAATTTAATTCCCTTACAAAATGCTCATTTTCAATCTATTATAGATGAAAATTATATTTTATTAGGACAATTATTGGATGTGGAAACACCCACTAATTGGACGGAAATGCCAGATGCAGCCGTCATTTTGCCCTACTTTCAAGCTATGATTGCGCAAGAAGCCCATCTTTTTGGCGCATATGTCATCGTACATCGGGCGGATAGGCGATTGATTGGCACAAGCGGTTTTAAAGGCAAACCCGATGTCATGGGAATGGTTGAAATCGGTTATGAAGTGTCGGAGGCGTATCAAGGACAAGGCATCGCGACTGAAGCCGCACAAGGTTTAATTGATTTTGCTTTTTCACATGCAGAAATACTTGTTGTACAGGCACATACACTTGCGGTTTTAAATAAATCGGTTGCGGTTTTAAAAAAAGTAGGCATGGAATTTAAAGGCATTTCCTATGACCCCGAAGAAGGGGATACTTGGCTGTGGCAAAAATGCGTTGTCGTCGGGAACTAAATTTCCCGACAATGTTGGCAGCTATAAATATACCTTTCCTAAATGAATTGAAAATAAATTCGAGCACAACTTGCGTCCAGTTTGAAACGCTATCCATTACCCACAAAATCAAAAAAGGTGCGTAGCACCATAACATTTGTAGAAAAGGCGGTTCCCAATCGTATTTTTGAGGTGCGTAGCACCGTAACCCACATCGTTTCGACCCCTGTTACGGTGCTACGCACCTTTCAATTGGGTTTTAATGCCGATTT
>JBDLWG010000404.1:0-8312 GCA_039804385.1 Bacteroidota bacterium | reverse complement strand
GCTTCAGGTTGTGCAATCGGATTCCAACCTTGACGATAATCTATCGCAGCCGTTACATAACCTAATTTAGCAAAACGATTACACATTTCAACAGCCACTGAATCACGACGGTCGCCCAAAGGATTTCTACGCACTGATTTTGGCAAAAAGTTGCTGGTTGACATAAATATCATCAATGGACGACCTGAAGCTGTGTCTCCTGTTGCTTGATAAATATCACAAACCAACGGTTGCCGTGTAAAGCGACCACCCGCTAAAAGGGGAAGAATCGTAAAATTTTGACCATAAATCGCCGTAGAACGGGTGGTTGCTGTAAACTGTGGCGTTAAATAACGCTGTGCCTGCAAACTAACGAATGTACTAACAAAAAGGGAAAAAACAAGAATGGAACGTTTTTTCATGAATAGCTGATTTTTAGAAAAATGAGAAAATTTTTTCGAGTTAAAATTTAACATAAGTTTGGTATCAAACTCATGGCGGCAAAAGTAATGTTTTCTATTTTATTTTTGGCAAGAAAGTAATAATTATTTTTTTTTTACTGAAAATCTTTTAATTGTGACACGACTTGTTTTGTTTTTTTGCAAAAATTATTCCAATTTCAGCATCTATTTAATTGATTTTCAATAAGTTAAATAATTTATAAAAAAAATAAAATTTATAAAAAATTAATTTACTCAAAGTTTACATATACGAGCCTATAAAACTTCGTATAACAACTGAGTGAAGGGTTTTAAAACCCTCCACTCAGTACGCGCTTGCTTATTTTTTTATCCAATCATAGACCATCGAGATATACGCCATCCGTCCAATGCGCGGACCACCATAGGTTTGGAATTGTCGTTTATCCAAAATATTCGACGCACCCACTTTAAAAGTGGTATTGGCTTTCGGAAAATAATAATTGATTTGACCATCTAACAAATCATAGGTCGGAATCGAACCCGAAAATTGCGGCGAACCTTGAAATTCAAAACCTTGAATCCATTTGTAATTGATGTTGAAACCCAAATTTTTAATTTTGCCGATTTCCACATTCCGTCCCGAAACGCTGAGGTTAAATTTATGCGTTGGCGTGTTAAATGCTGGGATAATTGGGTCATCCGTTTTCGTATTCAACACATTCCATGAATAATTGCCCGCCACTTGGTAGTATTTCGCAAAATAATGGTTTGCGCCAATCGAAAAACCTTGTGTCGTAACCGTACTTGTAGCATTGGCAGCAACCCGATAACCTTGGATATTCCTTGGAAAACCAAAATTGTCAAAATCAGCCGTAAGACCCACTTTGTAACCAATAAAATCTTTATAAGAACTGAAATAATAACTCATATCCAAAAACGTATTGCCAAACAAGGTCGTTCTATAACCCAATTCCACCGATTTTACTTTTTCGGGGCGAATGGCAGCCACATCAAAACGACGAATATCATTGACCGTTCCCCCGCGAAGATATCTATTAAAACTTGGCGTATCAATCAAACCATTAAAGCCATCAATATTGCCAATTAAAATAGCCCGACCGACATTCAGATGCAAATACTGGTCATTCAAGGTTGGATTCCGAATCGCAGACGAGAAACTCAAGCGAATAAAATTCAAACTATCTGGTTTCCAAACCAAAGATGCCGCAGGTGAAAATAAATATTCAAAATTTTGATTTTTATCCATCCGCACTGTTGCATTGAATTTGAATTTATCATCTGAAAACTTCTTTTCAATCCCTGTGTAAAGCCCATATTCAAAATTGGTAATTTTCCGATTATTGGTATCAATGAAAATCGAACCATTTGAGATAGGCGTGTACATTCGCGTATTCGCCCCAATCGCCCAATCATTCAACCCTTTTGGTTGGAAATGATACTCACCGTGTGCGTGATAAAGAGCCGATTTATCGTAAAACTTCGTACCACCATCTTTTCTTTGAGAACCTGTGATGCGGGCAAATTCATCGGCATAAGCCTGTGTACCTGCTTTAAGATAAGTATCTTTGCCATCAGTGGTTAAATTGGCAGCATTGAAAGCACGTTGATGTGCTTGAAAAAGCCAGTCTTGATGGGTTTGCAACCAAGTAGATGCTTTTGCTTGGTCAAAAAAAGCTTGAAAGAAAGGTGCTACTGGAAGCGGGCGCACCTCTAACTCAGGATAGCCTAACGCATTTGCTTCTCCATCTATCTTTTGCGCATAGTATTTGAGGTAATCATCCCGCCAAGAAGAGTTGTTTTTATAACGACTTTGCAATTGCAAAGCCGTGAAATACGGGTCATAAGAGTCTCCTGCATCTTCACTTGTGGCGTATAAACGGACAAAATATTTATCGCGCTTACGCAATTCCAAGCGATTTTGAAAAAACAAAATATTTTTTAAACTAAACCGATTATCGCCTTGATAGACGGTTGTACCACTCCCGAAATTGGAAGAAACGATTAATTCAGGTGAATTTTCTTGTTCAGCAGGGTTCAATCGAAAGTGAAAGGCTGCATTTGCTTTGATATTACGGGTATTATAATCCACTAAATCAATTTCATTGTAGCCATACCGATGGAATTGCCCCACTCCAATATACGTCCAAGGTTTGGGGTTATCGGAGTAATCGTAGGTTGCATCGCGTTCATCACCGTATCGATTGACGGCATCATACCGCCCTGGATTACTTCTGCCTGTATTCGTATTGCTCACAGGGTCATAATTGTCTGCAACCCAATCGTATGCTTTCAAAAAATACATATTCAATTTAAACGCAAAGGCATCATGTCCCGATTTGTTTTTAAACGCATCTGCATAACGAAAAGCCACTTCATTCAACGCTCTTTCGCCCACTTTTACTTGTGCCGCCAATCCTTTTACGAAAAAGGGATTTTTGGTTTCCATCGACAAAACGCCATTGAACGCATTCGGTCCGTAAAACGCAGAACTTGCGCCCACAATCAAATCGGCTTTTAACACATCCAACTCCGAAGAACCCAAGAAGTTTCCCAATGAAAAGTTTAAACCAGGAGCTTGATTATCAACGCCATCAATGATTTGTAGGGAACGAACAGGGCTTGTAGAGTTGAATCCGCGCGTATTGATAACCGTAAAACCAATACTCGCCGTCGTTGCATCCACGCCTTTGAGCGCACTCATCCCTTCATAAAAACTCACAGAAGCCGTTTGTTTGATAGCCAGTTTATCCATACTTTCGACGGTAAACTGAGCCGATTTTGCCTTTTCCGTAATCCGTTGTCCAATGACTTCGACCACTTGTTTGCCATCGCCTAATAAAACCACTTTATCGCCCAATTTGATACTCAAAAGTTTAGCCGTAGAAGTGACTGGCACCTCTTGCGATTCGTAACCCATCAAGGAAGCCACTACAGTCACAGGCAATTTCGCTACTTTCAAGGCGAAAGCACCATCATAATCACTTTGAACGCCATTCGTAGTGCCTTTTTCCACAATGTTTACAAACGGGAGGGATTCTCCAGTATTGGCATCCAACACTTTACCTTTAATTTCCACTTGTGCATGGAGACTTTGACACGCTAAAAATAGGCTTACGAAAGCCAACGCTTGTCGGAAGTAAGAAAATTTCATGCTCTTTTTTTGTTCCGTTTTCAAATTAAAATTCTTTTGCAATGTGAAATTAGTGAATAATCAATATAGGGTGTGCATGTTTTCCAAAAAAAAATGTTGATTTTTTTTTTACATCCTTCAAAACGACTTTTTAGACGATTTTTTTAAGAACTTTGTCGCTTTTTTATGCCCTATTGTTTTAGTGCTACAAAGGTAAGTTATCTGTTTCTTGAAATCAAAATAAAGTACTTAGAATATTTCGGAATACAAAACTTTTATTTTTAAAATATTCGTAAAAATAAAATAATATTCTAAATATTTCCGACAAATTAAGAAATCATCTTGCTCATTCCGAATTTTTCGGAAAATGTTTGTTTCATAAAAATCCAATTATACTTTGCGTTGGGTGGTTTTGCGATAGGATGGATGTACGGATTTCACGGATTCGCACCGATTGGCACGGATTTCAAAAAAAATCCGTGTCAACGGTGCGAATCCGTGAAATCCGTACATCCATCCTATCACAAAACCATCGTGCGTAAAGTATATCAACAAATCATATTAAAATGAAAGTTACATTAAAACGTTTAGACGACCGTTTTGGAATGCAAGTCACCAATGAAAGCGGCAATTCTTTTGTTATGGATTCGATGCCCGAAGCAGGCGCGACGAGTAAAGGAATGCGTCCGATGGAAGTTGTTTTAGCCGCTTTGGGCGGTTGCAGCACGATTGACGTGATTGATATTTTGAAAAAACAACGACAACAACCACAATCCGTCGATGTTACCGTCGAAGGTCAACGCGCTGATAACCAAGTGCCGAAAGTTTTCACGCATATTCAAGTGCATTTTGCGATTACAGGCAAGGTGAAAATGGAAAAAGCGGCGGCGGCGGTACAACTTTCGATGGAAAAATATTGTTCGGTGATAAAAATGTTGGAAAAAACAGCGAAAATCACGGGAACGTTCTCTGTCAATGGCGAATCTCATTAACCGCGTTCCAATTGTACCCAACCGAACGATTCCTAAAAAATTTACAAATCAATATAAAGATGTCAGATAAAAAAAAATTTGAAACGGAAGCGATTCGCAGTCAATTGCCCCGCACCGATTATCGGGAACACAGCGTTCCGATGTTTTTAACATCGAGTTTTACCTTTTCGGATGCGGAACAAATGCGCGCTATGTTCGCGGGCGAAATCGAAGGTGATTTATATTCGCGGTATTCCAATCCGAATACGGCTGAGTTTATCAACAAAGTGTGTCAAATGGAACACGCCGAAGATGGAATTGCTACGGCTTCTGGCATGGCGGCTGTTTTTGCGAGTATCGCGCCTTTTGTATCTGCAGGCGATCATATTTTGGCATCTCGGGCGGTTTTTGGTTCTACACACCAGATTTTGACCCAAATTTTACCCAAATGGGGCGTAACATCCGATTATGTCGAACCAACCGATGTGACTAATTGGCATAAAGCCTTGAAACCAACAACCAAAATGTTGGTTTTAGAATCACCATCGAATCCCGGTTTGGCATTAGTGGATTTGGAAAAAGCGGGTGCGTTTTGCAAAAAACATCATTTGATTTTCAATATTGATAATTGTTTTGCAACGCCTTACCTTCAACAACCGAGTAAATATGGCGCAGATTTAATCGTGCATTCTGCCACCAAATATATGGATGGTCAAGGGCGCGTTTTGGGCGGTATTGTGGTGGGTCGAGCCGATTTGATGGAAGAAATTCGTTTTTTCATTCGGCATACAGGTCCCGCAATGTCGGCTTTCAATGCTTGGGTTTTATCTAAAAGTTTGGAAACCTTCGCATTACGTATGGAAAGACATTGTGATAACGCCTTAAAATTAGCGACTTTCTTAGAAACGCAAGCACAAGTGCACCGCGCTTTATATCCATTTTTGCCCTCTCATCCGCAATACGCATTAGCCAAAAAGCAAATGAAAGCAGGTGGCGGGATTGTCACTTTTGAAGTCAAAGGCGGTTTGGAACAAGGTAAAAAATTCTTAGATGCGTTGAAAATGTGTTCGTTATCACCCAATTTGGGCGATACGCGCACGATTGTAACGCATCCTGCATCGACAACCCACTCCAAATTGAAAGAATCCGAACGATTAGCGGTTGGGATTACGGATGGTATGGTGCGGATTTCAGTTGGTTTGGAGCATATTGACGATATTATTGCAGATATTAGACAAGCATTGGCAAAATCGGCTTTGTAATTATTTTATATCGTAACCGCTTGGAGGGTTTGAAACCCTCCAAGCGGTGTTATACGCATCGGTTTAAAAATTACAAATATTTGAAAATAGAGTAATTACAAATATGAAATTATTACAACATCCTATTTTATTGGCATCTCAATCCCCGCGCCGATTGCAATTGATGCGAGAATTGGGGTTTTCAAATGTGACGGTGCGCCCCACCGATTCTGATGAAACGATTCCTGAAGGCATGCCTGTACAAGATGCCGCCGCCTTTTTAGCCAACAAAAAAGCAGAAGCAGGCAGGAGTTGGTTGAAAAATGACGAAATTTTATTGGCTGCGGATACGATTGTCATCTTGGATGGAGTCCTTTTTGGAAAACCGACGGATTATGAGGATGCTTTTCAGATTATTCGCACGTTGTCAGGTCGGATGCATCAAGTGATTACAGGCGTTTGTTTGCTTTCAAAAAATAAAAAAGTTATTTTTTCGGATAATGCCAATGTTTATTTGGATGAATTGAGTGATGCCGAAATTGATTTTTACATTCGCACCGCAAAACCGTTTGATAAAGCAGGCGCGTATGGGATTCAAGAATGGATTGGTCATGCGAAAATTAAAAAAATAGAAGGCATTTATTCGACGATAATGGGTTTGCCAACACATTTGGTATTCAAACATTTGTCTGAATTTTAAAACACATAGAACCCATAGCGTTTTATAGGACACATAGGGCGATTTTTCTTAATATGCATCTCCTAAATGATTTGTGTAAATAAACTTGCGTCAAGTTTGAAACTTGACGCAAGTTATGCTCGAATGGATTTACAAATCATTTAGGAAATGTATATTAGAAAAATGGCCCCTATGTGTCCTATGAAACCTATGTGTACTATATGTTTCTCGATTTAGTAGAAACAAGGCGACATTTATCGCATTTGTAGTGGTACAAATGATGTGTAGGCGCAGGCAATTCCCAATTTTCGCCACAATTTCGGCATAATTCATCTATTTGTTTCCTTGATGGACGATAATTATGCAAATAATAATGCGTTGGAATTTTTGTCAAGGCTTCGATTTGCGTACAAATCGATCGTCCTTGTTTGGAGAGAGCGGATTGGACTTGCTGCATCTGATTTAACGCCCACCTTTCGCCGACTTCACAATTCATTTGCAACGTATCACACGATACATAATTACTTTCCCAACTCAAAATCGGCATATAACCATAATCCTGATAAATCGGCAATTTGTATAAAGGCAAATGCTTATCGCAATCACCACAATAAAGTGGAGAAGCCACCGTAATATAATCCGTGCGCAAAATATAACAAGAACTTGATTTACAAGAACATACATCATCCAACGATTCATCATATTTTCCAAGTGTTGTTACTTGAATGGATGCGTTGCAAAGCATTTCTAATTTTTCAAGGCATTGATTAACATAAAAATTGTTATATTTAGACGATAAGGAATCGGCTTCATGCGTGTAGCAAGTCGTGCGAATCTGGTTTTGATAGGTATATTGATGGTCTAATTTGCCCAATTTTTGCCCACTACTCCTGTACGAAGCCATGAGCATCTCAAATGCTTCCATCAATGCCTCCATAGGCTGTTCGGAATGGATTTCAATTGAAATGGATTGTACATACATCGTTAAAATTGATTTTAAAGCATTGATAATCAATGATTTAGTTGAGCGCGAATCATCCGATTTTTACCACTCATATCTTGCCGCAATTCGATATTTGTAAAATTTTTAGTTTTTAAAACGCTCACAACTTCGAGTGCATTATGCTCATTGCATTCAAAAAATAAAAATCCATTAGAATTTAACTGTTTTAAGGCAAAATCGGCAATCGTTTCATAAAAAATCAAGGCATTTTCATCCGACACGAATAACGCTAAATGCGGTTCATATTTTAAAACATTATCGTGCATCAATGCTTTTTCTTGCATTGGAATATACGGCGGATTGCTTACAATCACATCCATTTTTGGGAAAATCGCCCAATCTTTGGGTTGCAAAATGTCGATTCGTTGAAAATCAATGATGACATTCAACCGATACGCATTGCGCGAAGCGGTAATCAAGGCAGATTCCGATACATCCCCTGCAAAAACATTCCAATGGGCTTTTTTTTGTTTTAAAATCACTGGAATACAGCCAGAGCCTGTGCCAATATCTAAAACATTTCGAGTTGTTTGAGTTGGAAACGACTCCAAAATCCAATGCACTAATTCTTCTGTTTCAGGGCGCGGAATCAAAACCGTCGAATTGACTTTGAATTTTTGACCATAAAAATAGGCAAATCCAACCACATATTGAATGGGTTCAAAATTCAACAATCTTTGTGTAATCTTTTGAAAATCAGTTCGTAATAGATTTTCAAAAATCATATTATCAGATACTGAATGAAGATTCCAATTAAAATAATCTTCAAAAAGGATGCGCGTGATGGAACGCGCTTCAGACGCACCATAAAGGGGAGTCAAGGCGGCAATTAAATCCGCTTTCGCTTGTGCAAGAGGCGTTTTCAA
>JBDLWG010000403.1:0-9834 GCA_039804385.1 Bacteroidota bacterium | reverse complement strand
TTTAAAAAAAACGGTGTGTAAGTAGTTAAAATTAAAGAATCAATAAAAAATAATAACGCCTAAAACATTGATTTTCAAGTTAGTATAACGTTTGGAGGGTTTCAAACCCTCCAAACGTTTTTGTCGATTCTTTAAATTTAACTACTTATCTGCGTTTTAGTCCATTATAGCTTCACACCTCTTTTTTCAAATAGGGTAAAATTTGCTTACACTCCGTGCCAACAAATACCAAACAAAATCCTAAAAGATTCGGTCTCTGGAAACGCGGTAATGTCATATATTCACAAAGTTGTTGATACCCTTTTTCAATCACATCATCCAACAATGATTTTACAGGCACAGGTGTAGGTAAAACGATGGTTGGCGTTTGGATTTTGCGCGTTTTAGCCACTTTTTTGGCAGGTTTAGGCGGTGCGGGCAGGTCGATGAGATTGCCATCTTTGTCCAACCATTTGTTAGCATTTTCTTTTTTGATATATTTTAATTCAAAAAGAATCTCATGTTTGATGTCCACTTGCGGGATGCGTTCCAAAAAAATGTCAATGTATCGCCGATTCACTTCGATTTCGCTGCGAATGAGGTAACTTTCATATGGAAATAACATTCCAATTATCAACGTTTTAAGGTGTTTTTCATTATAACCCATGCTATCGCGCCCCGAATGCGCTTCAATCACTTGTGAAATGTATTTGGTGAAAGGCTCAACCTCCCCGTGTAGAACCAATGTATGAATGGCATCCCGAATTTCATGACGCAAATTGCCATAAGCCATGCCCAATTGTAATGCCATGAAATAATCATAATATAATCTTTTTATCACATAATTTGGCATTTGAAACGTGTAATCGTTCCCAAAAACGGATTTTATAGTGGTCATCCCCGAATAAAATAACATGCTCCAAATATCGCTAATCGTAAATCCCAATTCTATATTAAATCTTTCTGTCAAGTAACTATTGATTTCGCCCTTTTCCAAAAATTGGTTTAATTGCGCCAATGCAAGTTGTTCTTGATTGCCAATTCTAAAAATATTTGCAATTTTTTTGTAATCCGTTGCGACATTCGCGGTTAACATTTTTTTGGGATAACGGCGTGTAGTTTGGTAATATTGGGCAAAATAAAGAACCATTTCGGGATTGTAAAGATGTCGTATCATTTCCGCATCAAACCGATAGCCATCATACCAACTACGCAAATCTCCAATAAGTTGGGGTAATGCTGCTTCAGAAACGTTGATTTTTTGGAGTAAATCAATGACTTCCGCTTCTGTAAAACCCATCATATCATGAAAAAAGGGGTGCATGGAAAGGTCGGTCATAATATTAAAACCACTCGTCATACTGTCCACCGTCACAGGTGCAACGCCTGTCATAAAAATACGCCCAATATGCCCTTTCATGGCTGCCTCTTTAAAAACCTCATAAAATTTGCGTACATAGCCATTTTTTGAAACAATATCTTTAAAATCGGCAAAATGAAAGGATAATAATTCGTTGGTAAATTGGTCGTATTCATCAATTAACAAATAAATCGGTTGTTTAATTCGATTTTGATGATATGCCATAAAAAACTCAACTGCCATACCAGAAGGTACCTGCTGCTTCAAAATCATCTCCGCTTGCGCCGCCGTAAAACAAGGGTCATAACTACTCATAAAATTACTAAATCCTTGCTTCACTTTTAGCAAGAAAGCCTCCTGTGTTTTTCGGATATCATTGGTTTCAATCCCACTGAAATCAAATCGCAATATCATAAATTGATTTGCTAACAATGTTTTATTTTTACCAATATGCAAATCACCAAATAAAAGTTGGAAATCTGCCACTTTATTCACATCATAGTAATGTTCTAAAATGCTAATCCACAACGATTTGCCAAACCGTCGAGGGCGCAAATACATGGCATAGACCGGTGCGTAAACTTCCAATTGTTCAATAAATGGAGTACGGTCAATATAGTAACATTTATCGCGCCGCATCGAATTGAAATCGGCGCGTCCATAGGGTATGTTTATCATGATTTTAAATTTTAGAAGTACAAATGTAAGCCTTTCTTGCTAAGAATGCAAGAATTTGTGCAGCAATAAAAAGTGTTAAAAAAAAATTAAAAAAATAATTGGATGCAGGCAGCGTTTTAAAACCTCAAATCGTTTTAAGAATGGTTTGATGACTCAATAATCTTTCAAAAGAGGCAGCCCTGTCCCAACAATAAGCTCACTAGAATGTATGAAAAAATTTTATCTTTAACATTTGATTTTTTAAATCAGGTTTTATAAGTCTTTAAAAGATAGGGCTGCATTCTTTTTTTTTAACGCTTCAAAATTAAGGATTTTTCGATAAAAAAAAAACTTTTTTCGATGAATCAAAATATTCTTACGATATATTTATTTTTCTTCT
This sequence comes from Bacteroidota bacterium, assembly GCA_039804385.1. Lineage (GTDB taxonomy): Bacteria > Bacteroidota > Bacteroidia > Chitinophagales > Saprospiraceae > JAAFJT01. The sequence continues at coordinate 7,438 of JBDLWG010000403.1, read as the reverse complement.
AAACCAAACTCCTTAACGCGTCAATTCTATTATCTGAATCGACATCGCAGGTACAACTACTTGTTTTAAATCTTTCAAAATCGCTTCGGTTATTATATTTTTGCCTTGTGCATATCCGCGCAAAGATGCTTGAAAACGACTCATATCCAAAGTCACTTCCTTACTATTTTGACTCATAATGATCATAACCGCAGCATCTTGTGTATGTCTAAAATACACATATGTTCCATTTTGCGGCAAATAATGGGTTAATTTTCCAACTTGAAGTGGTGTTGATTTTTTGCGGTATTGCGCTAATTTTTTAACAAAATTAAACGCTTGATTTTCCAATTCTGTCCGATTCGATGCGACAAATTTATTCAAACTATCGCCTTTGAAACCGCCCGGAAAATCTTGACGCACTTCTGCATCTGACGGATTTTTAAAATTTTTCATTAAAATCTCCGTCCCATAATAGATTTGTGGAATGCCGCGAGTGGTCAATAAAAATCCAAGACCCAATTGATATTTTGACATTTGTTCGCCTACCACCGAAAAAAAGCGATTTTCATCATGATTATCCAAAAAAGTCATGTTTAAATCAGCGTTTTCATACAAAAAATCATTTACCAAAGTTGAATACAAGCGATTGAAACCTTTGCCCCAATCAAAATTTTCAGTCAACGCATCTGTTGTCGCATGGTATAAAACGAAATCATTTGCAGAAGGCATATTGCTTTTGAAAGGCACATTCAAATTATTTCGCGCAAAATACGCTTGACTGACCACATTATGCACCGAATTTTCACCCGTAATCAACATGTTAGGATACTCGTCCAACAACGCATCATTACAATGATTCATAAATTCCAAATCATTATATTGATACGTATCGACGCGCCAACCATCTACTCCAAAATATTCTACCGTCCAAAGGGCATGTTGGATTAGAAAATGGGCTACCAATGGATTATGATGATTCAAATCAGGCAAAAAGGGCACGAACCAACCTTTTTGTTGCACCTCAAAATCCGTTTTAGCGCGGTGCGTTAAATCAATCATCGGTTCATCCCGATAGGATGTATTCGTATAAGTTTGCCATTGATTCAACCAACTTTTCATCGGCAAATCGCGCAAAATCCAGTGATTGATGCCGACATGGTTGTAAACCGCATCTTGCATGACCTTCATGCCTTTGTCATGCGCTGCCGTGACCAATTTTAAATACGCATCATTGCCACCCAAGCGTTTATCGACATTATAATGGTCTGTAAATCCGTAACCGTGATACGCAGAACGCAGCGCACCGCCTTCATCCGTTTGCGGCTGATTGTTTTCGATGACAGGATTGAGCCAAATCGTGGTCACGCCCAACTCATCCAAATAATCCAAATGCGCTTGCACGCCTTGTAAATCGCCGCCATGCCGCAAAAATGGATTTTTGCGCGTAGAAGCCGTATCCGCCATATTTGCAAATTTGTCATTCGATGGGTCTGCATTCGCAAAACGGTCAGGCATCAACAAATAAATGAAATCTTTGGATGTAATCGGTTGCGGTTTTTTGTCGCGGCGGCGCAATTCGTACTTAAAATTCGTGTTTTGACCCTTTTGATTCAAATGAATGGTCAAGGAACCTGCTTTGGTGTCGGGCGCAAGGTGCAAATCTAAAAACAAATAATTGGGGTTTTCGACTTCTTGCACCTGTTCCAACGTCACACCTGAATAGGTAAGATTCACTTTTGCCCCTTTCAAGTTTTTGCCGTACAACAGTACTTGCAATTTAGGGTTTTTCATGCCGACCCACCAATTGGTCGGATTGGCGCGTTCGACAACAGGCGATTGGGCTTGCAAACCCGTCGCAAGACACCAGCACATCAGGAATTGGATTGTATATTTCATCTTGATTTAAAAAATTATTGCCTCAAAGATAAGCATTTTTTAAAATTAGATGATTTGGAGGCTGTAAAATCAGGTTAAACGCATCAAATATTACAAAAGGATGAAAAATTAGTACTTTTATCAACAAAATGGAGCCTCCTATTGTCAATGAATCATCATCATGGATGCGTTTAACCTTATTGGTCATGTTCTATGTGGAACATTCGTATTTCCTGTTGTGTGCCCTTGTGTCGCAAGATGCCTCATTTAAAGCCTGTATTTTTCCAACAAGTGATGTTCATACACTTTGAAAAATTCGGGGTCGAAATTGGCTAAATGCAATTGTGCCAATACGTTATCAATCGTTGTACCCGCTTGAATCCATTTTTGACAAACTTCTTGTCGATACCGAATGCCCATTAAATTAAAACCAAGTATTTGTTTTGAATTTTTATCAAAAACCAAGCGAATGGATTTATTTTGAGTCGGGTGTTCCCAATAAATCGTTGCTTCCTGCGGTTTCAATTGCGCCGATACGTCCCCATAAACTTGATATTCTATCTCAAAAAACTTTGCCGAATTGAACCAAATACCTGGTTGATAGGCAATGCGCTTGCCGCAAATCGTGTAAGCGACGGTTTCACCCATCATCCGACCTGTGTACCAAACCGCTTCAATCGCTCGCCGCCCTAACTGTGGTTGCTCCATTTCGGCACAATCGCCGATAGCATAAATATCAGGAATATTGGTTTCCAAAAAAGCATTGACCATGATTCCGCGATTGATTTTCAATGAATTATGTTTTAAAAAATCAATATTGGGACGCACACCTGCGGTTAATCCGACAAATTGACACGGAATTTCCTCGCCTTGATTCGTGATAACGGCGCGACATTTGCCAGTTCCGTCATCCAAAATGGATTTTAATTCGGTGTTTAAACGCACGTCAATCCCTTGTTTTAAGAGATGTCTATAAATCATATTCGATTCTTCCGCAGGTAATACATTTCCCCAAAAACGATTTTCTCGCACCAAAAAAGTGACATGCAGCCCTCTCGAATGAAACATTTCTGCCATTTCAACACCTATCAAACCGCCACCTACAATAACAATTTGTTTTAAACCGTTTCGAGTATGACGCTCCATGGCTTCCAAATCGGACAGATGATACAGACCATGAACGCCGTCTAAATCTTGCCCCGCCCAATCAAATCGATTCGGAATCGAACCTACTGCGATAATTAATTTATCATAATTTAAAATTTGCTTATCATTGAAAATCAATTGTTTGTGACTGTAATCAATGGATTCCACCCGTCCTTGACGCAATTGAATTTTATTTTTTTGCCAAAACCAATTTTCATACGGTTGCATATCTTGCAAACGTTGATGCCCCATATAGACATACATGAGCGCGGTGCGCGCAAAAAAATAAGTGGATTCATCCGAAAGCACCGTAATCGAATGATTGCTTAATTTTCGGATCTGTCGAGCCGCCGTGATGCCGCTAATGCCGTTCCCAAGAATGACGATATTCATTTCAATTTTGATTTGGTGCGCAAAATAAACAAATCTATCTATTAATTGGACAACCTTGCATTTTTAACCTGAAATATTGCTTTTTATACCCCAAATATGGAGTATATTTGCCTTATTATTCACCCTTTTAATGGTAAATCTATGAAAATACTACCCCTTGGTTTGCAATCTTTGTCGGAAATCTACGATAATAATGCCATTTATGTAGATAAAACAGAATATATTCATCGTTTGGCGACGACAGGAAAATGTTATTTTCTATCGCGCCCGCGCCGATTTGGAAAATCCTTATTGGTTTCGACGCTTTATGAATTGTTTAATGCAAATAAAATTTTGTTTCAAGGGCTTTGGATAGAAAATAAATGGGATTGGTCTGTAAAATATCCTGTGATTCATATTTCGTTTGAAGTGTTAGATTATCATGAGGATCAATTAGCCGCATCTATTGAAAATGAATTGAAGTTAATAGCAACCAAATTCGACCTAACCTTAACTCAAAAAGGTTTTAAACCGCAATTTCGAGAATTAATTACGCTTTTGCAACAAAAAACGCAACAAAAAGTGGTGATTCTCATAGACGAATATGATAAACCGATTATTGAATTTTTGGAAGACCATACGTTGCGGCAAGCTAAAAAAAATCAAAAAATTCTAAAACGTTTTTATTCGGTCTTCAAATCTGCGGATAAAAGTTTGAAATTTTTGTTTATCACGGGTGTATCCAAATTTTCCAAAGTGTCTATTTTCTCCGATTTAAACCAATTGACGGATATTACGTTGAATAAAAATTATGCTGCGCTCACAGGTTACACGCAAGCAGAATTAGAATATTCTTTTTCCGATTATTTACAAGTCCTTGAAAATGAATTCAATATGTCGCGGAAAGCCTTATTAGATAAAATGAAATTATGGTATGATGGCTATAGTTGGGATGGAGTGACGCGATTATATAATCCTTTTGGAACGCTCAACTTTTTGGAAAGTCGGGTATTTAGTAACTTTTGGTTTGCAAGCGCAACGCCTACTTTTTTGATTCAGGAAATGCGCAAACATGGTTATTTTGAAATCGAAAATATTCGAGTCGAAAATTCTTTTATGGACAAATATGATTTGGACAATATTGGAATTGTTCAAATTTTATTCCAAACAGGCTATTTGACCATTCGTAAATTACATCCTTCGGGGTCTTTTATTTTGGATTACCCGAATAAAGAAGTTCGTGAAAGCATGTACAAACATTTAATGTCTAATTTGGCTCCGAACCAAAGGCGTACCGATACTGGTTTGACGATTGAAGATTTACAAGCGGCGTTTGAAAAAGGGAATTTAGTGCGGGTCCAAGCGATTATTGCCTCTTTGTTAGCGGATTTGCCTTATCACACGTTTGAAGATTCCTCTGAAGGGTTATATCATGGTTTAATTCATATTTTGTTTAATTATTTAGGTTTGGTGATGGTTAGTGAGGCGCACTCTTCTAAAGGACGCGCCGATGTTGTGGTTCAAACGATTACACATATTTATGTTTTTGAATTTAAAATTAATAGATCCGCAGAAGAGGCTTTTGAACAAATCATTGAGAACGAATATGCGGACAAATATCGCGCTTTGGATAAACCAATCCTTGCCATCGGCGTGAATTTCAATACGAAAAACCGCAAAATGGATCCTTGGAAACAAGATTTCTTATAAAGGATTGCTGCGAATTGCACGCGTTTTTACTAAAATTTTGTAAAAACTCGTGTAATTCGCAGCAAATGTCATTCATTTGTTCATAAAACGTTCTACTTCGTTACCTTCACAACCATTTTTTTTACAGAAAAGCCATTCGGTAAACGCAAAAATACCATATAAGTACCATCTATAAAATTTGTCATATCTATTTTTTGTTCAAATACGCCTTTATTTACAACTACTTCTTTTTGGTAAACCCGAATCCCAATTTCATTCCACATTTCTACGGTTGCCGTCAAATCATAATCCGCATTGCCATTGATAGTTAATACATTTTGTGTTGGATTTGGTGATAGATTGTAATAAAATTTATCGGATTTTTCAATACTCCGAATCGGACTCAAGGTTGTCTTGCCATCGTTGTCCACTTGCTTCAAACGATAATACAGGATGCCCGAAGGCAAATGCGCATCTGTAAAATGATAGTCATTGAGCGCGGTTTTGTTTTGAGATTTGACGGTTCCAATCGTCCAAAAATGGGTTGCATCCGTGCTACGTTCTATGTCGAAATGACTTGTATTTTGTTCATTGGTGGTTTGCCAATTTAATAAAACGGTTTCGGCTTGCTTTTCAGCCTTGAAATGGAGCAGTTCAAGCGGAAGCGTACTTGTATGAATGGTCCAAGTTTGGCTAAAAATATAACCTGAATTGGGTAAATAAGTGCGAGAAAAAGGGGTCGTATCGGTTACATAAAGCGTCAGCGTATTCGCCCCTGCACTCAATTGAGCAGGAGAAAGGTTAATTGTCGAAACATTCGTTGCCATCGAAATACCATTTAATTTCCAATCGGATTGGAGTGTATTTGGGATTGGATTGGTCAATGTTGCAGAAAAGGTCATCGAATTACTTGCCGTAACAGTCGTAGAAGCAGGTGCATAATCGTAAATCGGCGTTACAAGTTGATAAATACTGTTCACAATTGCCTCCCGACATACCGCGCAAAAGGGCGCACCAAGATGTTGCATTTTGCAATTTTGATGCGGACGTTGCCAACCACCCACTCCAATGTCATAAATCCCAATCCCTTGGTCCCCCATCCAATTTTTCCATTTTACGGTATTCGGATTGGTGTTAATGGTTCGATTGGGTAATTCACCTTGTCCATCTATTTCATATTCATCAGCAAGATTTGCAAAAGAGTGTCCAATTTCGTGAGCCGCAACATCGGGTGCAGATGAATGAGCCGTTGAAGTGGAAATGCCACTAACATCACTTCCGCCCGAACCACCATAATAAGGACTATTACAAATCATAAAAATTTGATTGTAATTCGGAAAGTTACTTGCCGCCACATCAAGTACCGCCGCCGTATTTTGGGGTGCCACAAAACGATGCATTGCGACTCCTCCATACTCGGTATCAAATTTGGAATTAAAATAAGTATTCGCAGCTGAAATAGGTTGCCGACCACTTGTATTTTCGTCGGAAGCAGTACTGTCATGTTTGCAACCTGAATCGGTCGAAGGCACTTTAACCGCATAAAAATTGAAAAAACGCTGATATTCTTTAAAAGGCGTTTGAGTTAAAATATAATCTTTAAATTCACTTGTTTTAATTATAAAATTGGGCAATTCGCTGGATTGATAACCGTCACTCAAAAAAACAAATTTAATCCGCTTACTCGCCAAACCATTGTCTAAAACCGTTTCGACTGGAAAATTTTGGGCGGGAAGCAGGAAGCAGCCCATCAGAAAATAAAAAATAAAAATATTTTTTTTCATAATATCAAGATTTATAAACGAATCGTAAATAATTGTTTCTTTTGTTGGTTAGGTAAAATTTGCTCTACGCGGAGCGTCGCAAATGCGGGATGCTGTTGAACTCGAAAGAAAAAGGTCTCTTCGTGTTTTTTGATAGAGTAGCTTTTGAAAACGCCATTATCGTCTGCAAACTCTAAATATCGGTTTAATGGATTTTTCAAAATGACTTGTTCTAATACCTTTTTTTTGCCATCTAAAAAACTAATAATCCATTGATTTTCAACGACTTGTGGGCGATTTATGGGTCTGTCAAGAATCCCTAAAACCACCTGTTGTTGGACGATTTTGGCTTCATAATGTTGCTCTTTTTCGATGACTTTGATTTGAAAAAAAGCAATTTTGGGTGCTGTTGCAACTGCATTGGACGACTCCATCGGTTGTACTGGAAGTCCGCGCCGTTGGCAAGCACCCAAAAATAAAAGGCTCATTAAACTAAAAATAAACTTCATGTTATTGAGAGTTTTAAAGTTACTAAGTTTTTTCACGCTATCTATTTCACATTCCATTGATTTATGTATGAAAAGAATAATTTGTCATCGAAAAGAGCCATT
>JBDLWG010000402.1:0-6696 GCA_039804385.1 Bacteroidota bacterium | reverse complement strand
AATGGCAACCGCGTGTGCAAATGACTTGGGATATCGGTGGCGAGAAAAAACATTTCTTGAAAGCAGGTGCTGGGATGATTGCATCTCCAATCACAACGCAACCGATTACACAAACGTATTATAATGATGGCGTTCACACACGTCAGTTCAATTATACAAATAATGCCGATATCGTAGCAAATGTAGGCGCAGCAGGCAATTATGCAGACCCTGCCAACTGGTTGAGCAAGAAATTTGAAGGTCAATCGTTGCCAGCAGGTAGCGCAAACACGATTTTGGTAGACCCGAATTTCAAAATGCCAAGTACATTGCGTACTAATATTAGCTATACTTACTTCTTCTCTGACCGTTTTAGAGCGACAATTATGGGTTGTTACAATGTAGGTTTCAATGATAACTACTGGATTAATGCAAATCGCAAAGTGGATTCGTTAAATAGAGTGGATGGACGTGAGATGACCAGTGCAAAAATACCTGCGTTGCAAAACGTAGTGATGTTTACGAATGCCGATTGGACTTCTAAATACATGGCAGCACAATTGGACTTGACCATGAAAATTGGCAAAGATGGTTTGTTGAATGTTACGTTGACCAAAGCAAAAGGTACAGGTGTAACCACTTATCACGCAGGTGGTGTCTTTGACGATGCAGAATATGTAGGTGCCGATTATTACAATCGTTACAAAACGCACATGCAAAATTCGCATCAAAATGGTGTGGGTGACAAAGTAGTGGTGGTATTTGCATCCCCTCAATTCGCAGGTTGGAACATTGGTTTCAGCTTAATGGCAGCACATCAACGTCGTTTCAGCATCACTACAACGGGTAATCCGAATACTTCAACCGATAGAGATTTGGCTTACGTACCAACGGCGGCTGAATTGACAGCTGCTGAAAACAAACTTTTGGCAAACGTTGCAGGTGAAGTTAGAGATGTATTGGTCGCCAGTTCTGGACAAATTACAGGTGTTTATCAAGGTGTTTACCCTTGGATGTACCAAACGAGTGCTTCGGTTTCAAAAAGATTCAAATTGTTAGACCAATATGGTGTAACCTTGAGAGCTGACTTTTTCAACTTGTTGAATATGATTAGTTCTACGGCAGGTTACTATTCTAACTTGAACTCTACACAAGATGACTATTATGGACGTTTTGTCAATTTGTTCAACTATACAGGACCAACCGCAGCGAATCCAACGAATTATCGTTATGGTGTGAACTCTGGTCAAGGGACTTATACGCGCGGAGGTTCTCCATTTAGCATTCAATTGGGTGCAAAAGTAGATTTCTAATGATGTTTGAATCATATCCTTTTTTTTTCCTATCACTATAATAATGTTGGCTGTTTTTTTTAAATTTTTATTTTAATTCTTTTGCTTACAAATTAGGTTTTTTAGGTTGAAAAATATTCAGCAAAGTTATAGTGGTAGAAAAAAAAATTGCATTTTAGATTTTAAAGTTTTTTCATACAAGTTTAATGTTGAAGGGAAAGGGCAATTTTTAAAAATTGCTCTTATCTTTTTTAACCAGAAACTGCCAAATAAAAAAGGCAACCGTTTCCAAACGGTTGCCTTTTTCTATGAAACATACCATGCGCCCGTACCGAAAATCCCGAAGGAATGTCACTTTGGTAACAAACGCAACTATACCGAAAAATCCCGAAGGGATGTCACTTTGGTAACAAACGCAACCGTACCGAAAAATCCCGAAGGGATGTCACTTGGGTAACGTGGGAAATGAAATCGGATCTTTAAAGATGTATTGTTCATCATAATCCACCTCAAACGCTTTCAAGAAAGCTATATATTCTTCTCTGAAAGTTTGGGTTTGATGATGCACTTCTTGATTTTTGATGTACTCGAAAACCGACTCTACTTGGGATTTACTATACGAAAAAGCACCAAAACCTTCTTGCCATTCAAAACGGCATTTCAAAAACCTTTGTTCATTAATCCAACGAGAGGAGTTGGCTTTGACTTCTTGCATCACTTTACGAATGGATTGTGCAGGACGCAATCCAAAAAAACAATGGACATGATCACCTACTCCATTGATAATCAAGGTTTTATTACCTAAGTTATTGATGGTTTGCCCCATGTAACCAAACAATTGTTGTCGGAACGAGGGCAATAATAAACTTTCACGATATTTCACCGCAAAGACGGTTTGAATGTGAATTTGACTAAAAGTGCCAGCCATAGTATATTTTGTTTTGTGAGATAATAAGATTAAATCTACCTAAACAGTTCATCCCCTAAAAGGTTTAGAAGCGGCATTCATAGATGTTAGCAAAGTGTCATCCCTTCGGGATTTAGGAAATGTGGCACATTTGAATAAAAATATAGTATAAACCAACCAAGACTTCCATAATTCACGTAAAATGATAATCTTTGTATTTTGAAATTCCTTTCGGCTTTCAAAGTAAAGAATCAACAAAATCTAATAAATCCAAGTTTAAAGATGCAAAAATACAGCATTTATGCCAAAGATGGCACCGATGAAGGCGCGTTAGACCGCCGTTTAGCAGCGCGGCAGAGCCATTTTGATGGGATTCAAATCCTCAAAGACCAGGGCAATTTCGTACTTGGTGGCGCATTAGTCGATGATGCGGGTAAAATGATCGGTTCAACCATTATTTTACAATTTGAAACGCCTGCCGATTTACAAAAATGGCTTGACCATGAACCTTATAATACACAAGGTGTTTGGCAATCGGTGGAAATACTTCGTTTTGGCGTACCGCCGCCCAAATAGCTTTAAAAAAAATATCATGGAAATTTCACTCATTGGAAAAAGAGCCTTTATTGGCGGCAGTTCTCAAGGCATTGGTTTTGCCATTGCAGAACGCATGGCGGCTTGTGGCGCGTCCGTTACTTTAACGAGTCGCAATGAAACCAAATTACAAGCCGCGCTTGCTTTATTGCCCACTCCAAATGGGCAAAAACACGATTATCAAGTTATTGATTTCGGCGATTTGCAGCAATTAGCCCCTTTTTTAACCGAATATCAGGCTAAAACCCTTGAAAATCCTGTTTCTATCTTGGTATTGAACTCTGGTGGACCCGCGCCTGCAACGGCTTTCAATGCTACGCCGAATCAGTATCAAACGTATTTCAATGCCTCCATTTTAGCCAATCAAATGTTGGTACAAGCCTTCGTGCCTGCGATGCAACAACAACATTTCGGACGGATTATCACGGTTTTGAGTTCCGTCATCAAGGAACCTAAATTGGATTTAGGCATTTCCAATACGATTCGAGCAGGGATAGCGAATTGGGCAAAATCTTTATCAATGGAACTCGGCAAATCGGGCATCACGGTCAATAACATCTTGCCGGGATTCATTCAAACACCCCGTTTAGAACAACTGATTGGGGTGCGCGCCCAAAAAGCCAATGTGTCACCAGAAAAAGTGGTTGCCCAAATGTCGGCTGCGATTCCTGTGGGTCGGATTGGTTCGCCCACCGATTTAGGCAATGTTGCTGCGTTTTTAGCGTCCGATTGGGCGGCGTATGTCAATGGTATCAATGTACCTGTTGATGGCGGTTATCTAAATTCACTTTAACGTTTTTTATAAATTATTTTTTGATTCCAATGAAAAAATTGATACAAACGCCTTCCCAAACAGTGGGACCTTATTTCGCATACAGCCTAACGCCTGTGCAGTATGGTTATGATTTAACACAAGTAGTGAATGGTAATATCGCTCCAGAAGATAGCGTAGGAGAACACATTCAAATTATAGGTAAAGTATTTGATGGTCAAAATCAAGCGATTACGGATGCTCTGATTGAATTATGGCAATCCGATATTCAAAAAATCGGTCGATTTGGAACGGGTACCGATGCCCAAAGCCGCTTTATTTTCAATACCATCAAACCCAAATCTGTAGAAGGTCAAGCACCTCATTTGACGATTGTAGTGATGATGCGCGGGTTGCTCGTGCATGCGTACACGCGCCTCTATTTTTCGGATGAAGCTGCTGCCAATGAAAAAGATTCGGTTTTAAACAGCATTTCCGCAGATAGACGTGCCACTTTGGTAGCGTGTTTGGAGAACAAAAATGGGCAAAAAGTTTATCATTTCAATATACATATGCAAGGCGCACAGGAAACGGCATTTTTTGATGTGTAACACGTATAACACATAGTTTACATAGGAGACATAGAACACATAGGGGCAATAGTTGTCCCTATGTGTTCTATGTCTCCTATGCGAACTATGTGTTATACGCGTTCCAAAATTACGGCATAACCTTGTCCAACCCCGATACACATTGTAACTAATGCATATTTTTTCTGTTGAAGATGCAATTCGATGGCTGCTGAATTTAAAATACGCGTTCCTGACATCCCAAGCGGATGTCCCAAAGCTATCGCACCGCCATTTGGATTAATCCGAATATCATCATCCGCCAAACCCCAAGCCCGTGTACAAGCAAGGCTTTGAGCTGCAAATGCCTCATTCAATTCGATAATATCCATATCTTGAATCGTCAAACCTGCTTTTTGCAATGCTTTTTCGCTCGCAGGAACGGGTCCAATGCCCATAATACGCGGTTCTACGCCCGCCGCACCCGAAGCAATAATTCGCGCCAACGGTTTCAATCCAAATTGTTGAACCGCTTTTTCAGAAGCTAACAATACTGCTGCCGCCCCGTCATTCAAACCCGAAGCATTGCCTGCCGTCACCGTCCCATTTGTTTTGAAAGCACTTTTGAGTTTTGCCAAACCATCCAAAGTGGTTTTGGGTTTAATAAACTCATCATTGGCAACAATAATGGGTTCACCTTTGCGCTGTGGAATCGAAATAGGGGCAATTTCTCGTGCAAAACGCCCTTTTTGTTGTGCAATTGCCGCTTTTTGTTGCGACCAAAACGCAAATTGATCTTGGTCTGCTCGATTGATATGATATTTTTCAGCAACATTTTCAGCCGTTTCGCCCATCGCATCCGTTCCATACATCGCTTTCAACGCAGGATTGATAAATCGCCAACCAAAACTACTGTCGTGCAATTGCATATCTCGACCATAAGCCGTACTCGTTTTCGACATCACCCAAGGAGCCCGTGTCATATTTTCCACGCCGCCCGCCAACATCACTTCAGCATCACCTGTTTGAATCGTCCGCGCCGCCGCCATTGTTGCCGACAAACCCGATGCACAAAGCCGATTGACCGTTTCGCCCGCCACCGTCACAGGCAAACCTGCCAATAAACCAGCCATTCGAGCCACATTTCGGTTATCTTCGCCCGCCTGATTCGCGCAACCGATGATAATATCCGTAAGAGCCGCAGGGTCAAGCGTCGGATTTTTATGAATTAACGTCCGAATCACATGCGCCAACATATCATCAGGGCGCACAGGCGATAACGCACCACCAAAATTGCCTATCGGTGTTCTGACACCTTCTATCAAAAAAACGCTTTGCATAAGTCTGATAAATTTATTTTAATTTTTCTACAAATTTAGCTTTGGTTTTCGCTCGCACTTCTTCCAAAGTCACATTTGGCATTAACTCAATGAGGGTCAATTGGTTATCTTGATAATTGAACACTGCCAAATCGGTAATTACTAAATCCACAACGCCACTCGCCGTCAAAGGCAAGGTGCATTTTGGAACGACTTTGGACGTTCCATCAGGGTCTGCATGGGTCAAGGTGACAATCAATCGCTTCGCGCCTGATGCCAAATCCATCGCGCCGCCAACCCCTAACAATGGTTTTCCCGGCACTGCCCAATTCGCTAAATTGCCTTTTTCATCTACTTCCAAACCGCCCATAATCGCCGCGTCAACATGCCCGCCGCGAATCATTGCAAAACTATCTGCACTATCGAAATAACTGCTACCTAACAAGGCAGTTACAGGCACTTTGCCCGCATTCACAGGATAATCCATCGCACCGCCGCCATCCGTAGGCGCGGGCCCAACGCCCAACATCCCATTTTCCGTATGCAAAATAATCCCGTGTTCAGGTTTGATTAAATCGGCTACCAATGTCGGAATGCCGATACCGAGATTCACCACATCGCCTTTTTTGAGTTCTGCAAAAGCGCGTTTTGCCATATTCATGCGCGATTCGCTGATTTTGCGCGCCTTGCTGACGTTGGCAGACGTGCCTAAATCGGCTAAGGTGACATGAGCTTGCACCAAATAATCCACAAAACAGCCAGGCGTGTGAATCGCATTCGGGTCAATCGTTCCAACTGGCACAATTTCTTCCACTTCCGCAACGACAATATCAGCCGCAGTAGCCATTGCCCGATTGAAATTTTGTTCGGTCATGCGATACGTGAGATTGCCTGCTGTATCCGCCTGCCAAGCGCGAATAAATGCCACATTGCCCCGAATCCCTTTGATGAAAACCTGTTTTTGACCATCAATCACCATCGTTTTGCGGTCTTTTGCGATGAGCGTTCCCGCAGAAGTCGGCGTGTAAAAACCGCCAATCCCCGCACCGCCAGCTCGAATTGCTTCTGCCAAAGTGCCTTGCGGCAACAATTCATACGCCACCGCGCCCGATTGCGCCGCTTTCACTGCGTCAGGATTAGAGGTGAAAAAAGAGCCAATCATTTTTTTGATTTGCCCATTTAACAAGAGTTTTCCGCCGCCAAGATTGGGTTCGCCAACGTTATTACCAATGAAAGTCAGGTTTTTCGTTTGCGTTTCGGCAAGGGCATGTAGCAAATGAATGGG
>JBDLWG010000401.1:0-4116 GCA_039804385.1 Bacteroidota bacterium | reverse complement strand
GTCCACTTTGCAGCATTTTTAGTTAAGTCGGTTGGTGCTATTACCCTTTGCACTTTTATCATAATATAATATTTTTTTTAATATAATCAATCATTTCTTGGCGTAATGCAGCATCCGTTTCGGATAAATCTCCCGTTTGTGGCTTTAACATCTCTTGTGCATTCAAACTTAATTGTTCAAATATTTTTTTTTCGGTCGGTGATTTATGCGGTTTATCTTTTAATTTTAAATAGGCTTGCATGGTTTCTTCTGCTTCGATGGAAAAAGTACTCACCAAACCAAATGCTTTACCTTGCAAAATTTGGTCAACCTCCTTAAATGCAATATTTTCAATGGTTTCTGTTTGAATATTACCATTAGCGTCTTTGAAAAAGCGATATGTTTTGGCATCCTTGCCCGCACCTGCTGCAATCAATGGACTATGAGTTGCCACAATAAATTGAAGATTGGGAAAAATCGTTTGCAATCGGTTTGCAATTTGACGCTGCCAACTGGGGTGTAAATGGATATCCAATTCATCAATCAAAACAACACCTTCCTCTTTCAAAGGGGCATCACTGTCTGGAAAAGCCTCTATCAATCGCCAAACCAAATCGCCCGAAAGGGCTAAAATACTGCGATAACCATCCGATAAAGCAATCGTAGGACTACTTACCCCATTCATGTCGAACCAAATTTGCCCATTTTCGTCTATTTTCTCAAATTTATTGCCTTGTGGCAATAAAGCATCAATCACTTGAATCCCCAAATCATATTGTTTTCGCGCTTTTTTGCCATTTTCCCCGTTCATTAAAATTCTAAATTTCAAAAAAACCAACCAATTTTCAAAGGCGGATAGGGGTTCATCTTCTTCAAACTGGGTTAAAAAATTGGTGTATCGCAAGGGTGTTTGCAATTTTGGAACGATAATTTGTCCACCCTTCCGCGTCAACCGCCGAAAGGCTCCATAACCCGCCGAAAACCAACCAAGACTGCGCGGCAAAAGTGCATTGGAACGCAGCCAAGAAAGGTGTCGATTTTCCTTGGGCTCTAAAATCGTCGGCTCATTATAATCAGTGCCTTGAATTTCCAATCGTTGCGTCCCTGTCATCCAATAATGATAATTAAAAGTTTTGGTTTCTCGGGCTTCGCCGCCCCATTTTCCTGGATCTTGCGCACCTTTATGAAGCGTAACCCCAATTTTGCCTGCTCTGTACTCGTCTTTCAACCAACTATTCGGGAGATTAAAGAGTGGTCTAACGTTTTCGGGTCCCGCCAACAAAAGGGCTAAGGCTTGCAAAGCTGTGCTTTTGCCGCCCCCATTTTCGCCCAAAAAAGTAACCCATTTAAAACATTTTTTAGGCGTTCCGAGTACAATTTCGCAGTTTTCAAAACATTTTATGTTTTCTAATGTCAATTTTTCGACCCACATAAGTTGATTTTTTATCAAAACGATGAATAGAGGAGCGTAAACTTCGTAGTCGGGAAATTTATTTCCCGCGAATCGCAGGAAATAAATTTCCCGACTACGAAGTTTACTTATTTTAAGAGTTAAATTTAGAATAATCGCTAATACTTAATTCCGATTTGCGCCCAACATATTCAACATAATTGCCAATCATACTATTGCTCAAATTAGAATCTTGTATCAGGGTTTCCTCGCCCACCACACTATTCGTCACGACACTATTTTTCACCGTTGTATTATTTCCAATCGAAACATAGGGACCAAGAATCGAATTTTCAATCACAGCGTTTTCCCCAATAAAACAAGGTGGAATCACCACAGAATGTTTTATTTTAGCAGAAGGCATGACCAATTTTTCATGGTTTTTAATGTCCAACATCCGTTGATTCGCATGTACGACGGCTTCTTTATTACCACAATCAATCCATTCTTCGATGATAGCGGTTCGGAATTTCGTACCTGCATTTTTCATGTTTTCCAATACGCTTGTCAACTGATATTCGCCGCGTAATTTGATGTCTTTTTCA
The DNA here is from genome assembly GCA_039804385.1 of Bacteroidota bacterium. Lineage (GTDB taxonomy): Bacteria > Bacteroidota > Bacteroidia > Chitinophagales > Saprospiraceae > JAAFJT01. Next base: position 2,142 of record JBDLWG010000401.1, on the reverse strand, counting down.
ATCAAATAGTCAATTTGTTGTTGAAGGTATTCACCGCTTTTGAAATAATAAATGCCGACAATAGCCAAATTACTTAGAAAATATTTTGGTTTTTCAACAAAATCTGTAATAATATTTTGCATATCAATTTTAACAACGCCAAACGCGGAAGGATCCTCTACACGCTGCGTCCAAATAATGCCATCTTCATTCGCATTAAAACGGAAATTCGCACGGAACAACGTATCTGCAAAAGCGACAATACAATTGCCTTTCAAACTCGGCGCGGCGCAGCCAATCGCATGCGCAATGCCAAGCGGCATATCTTGTTTATAAATCACGCCTTTTGCGCCAATCGAAGCTGCAATTTGAATCAAATTGTTTTCAACGGTTGCCCCAAATTCACCTGTAATGAAGGCAACTTCTTCAATTTTACCTTGATACGCGCCTGCCAAATCTTCCACTAAGCGTTGCACAATCGGTTTCCCTGCTACACATATTAAAGGTTTCGGTACAGTCAAGGTATGCGGGCGCAATCGAGAGCCTTTGCCCGCCATGGGAATAATGATTTTCATAAAAAGAGCTGTTTTGTTAAAAAAAATATCCTACTGTAAACCGGTGCTTCCAAAACCACCCGCGCCTCTATCGGTTGCAGATAACTCATTGGTTTCCAACCAAGTAATGCGTTCATAACGGGCAATCACGATTTGTGCAACCCGTTCTCCTGGCTCAATCGTTTGGGGTTCGGAAGAGACATTGACCAAAATCACATGGATTTCGCCCCGATAATCGGAATCAATCGTTCCAGGCGTGTTCAAACAGGTCAAACCTTTTTTCGCAGCAAGCCCACTACGCGGGCGTACTTGCGCTTCGTACCCGACAGGCAACTCTATCGAAATACCTGTTGGAATCATAAACCGTTGTAACGGAAGGAGTTGTATCGCATCAGGCAACACAGCGCGTAAGTCCATGCCCGCCGCACCATCGGTTTGGTAACGAGGCAATGCGTACTCCGAGCGATTAATAATTTTGACTTTCATTTTTAGTAGCGTAGAATTAAGCAAATCGAAAAGCTATTTATTGAATTCATAATCAAATGATTATCAATGAATTACAAGATTCATCATTCATCATTTATTATTCATCATTAAGCGACCTGCAAATTAAAGGTTATTTTAGGAACCGAGCGCGAATTTCTGGGGTTGGCAACATACATTCGTCCTTTTTACCAAAAAATCGGTAACGATTGCGCGCAACCCAATCATATATATAGTCTCGAATCGGACGGGGAAACACGATAAACGCATATAACAACGTCCACACGCCCCCCAAACCTTTGAATACCTGCAAAGCAGCAGTCGATTTTTGATAAATGCGTCCAGATTCAATCAAAACAAAAGAATTATAATTGGTTGTTGATAATCCAAATTGTTTCAATAAGGCGGTTCCTCGTTCCGATTGCAAAGCGGCAAATCGAAAACGAGCTTTTTTATCTTTTTTCAAAACAAATTGTACCGCGCCATCGCACATATTACACACACCGTCAAATAAAATAATTGAATATGAATTTTCCATAGCTCTATTTTTCGAATTAGGAATGAAGGAATTTTAAAGAATTAAGGATATAGTGAGTTGATGTTTTTCAAAAAATAAAATCACTGAGTCCTTAATTCCTTAAAATTCCTTCATTCCTAATTCAATTTAAACGGATCTTTTCCCATATTAATTCTGGTTCATAGCCTTTTCGCAAAAGAAAATTTGCAAACTGCGCTTTACCTTGCGGCGTATCCTCATAATCCTTTCGTTTCATTTCAAACAAATGTTGAAACGTTTTTTGATACTCATCAGCATGTATTTCGTCTAAAGCACGATAAATATCTTTTTCAGCAATATGCCGATTTCTCAATTCTTGATAAATTCGGATTTTCCCCCATTGTTTGACGCGGAATTTGCCGCCCGCAAACGCAATGGCAAATCGTAATTCATTCAAAAAATTATTTTCAATCAATGAATCAATGATTTTTTCTTGTAAATCGGTATCATCTACGCCCAATTCATAAAATTTTGCAGTGATTTCCTGCAAACAACGCTCTTGATAGGCGCAATAAGATTGCAATTTCTGCAATACGATAGACTCTGTTAATTGTTTTTTACGTTTCTCCA
>JBDLWG010000400.1:0-4392 GCA_039804385.1 Bacteroidota bacterium | reverse complement strand
GCATCCAATTGGTCATAAGCCGCATACGGAATATTGCCTAAGGGAATCAGGGTTGCACCCAAATTAAATGCGGCATATTCCGCAGGTTCGCGGACATCTAAGAAGACGAACTGGTCTCCCGCATCCAATCGTTGCTTTAATTCTTGAACTGTAATATCCATGTTTGTCTGAATTTTAATGGGTCTGAATTAGGATTTTTAGGATTCCTAAAAATCCTAATTCAAAACGAAATTACTTAACGACCGCAAATTTATGTTTAAATATTAAATTTCTTTTCAAATCTGTGATTTTTAAAAAATAAATGCCTGTTGCAAAAGCATCTAATTCCAATAAATTGTTTTGCAAAACTTGTGTTTTCAAACATTGTCCCGCTACATTGAAACATTCTATTTTAAAATCGCCACCATTATCGTTTAAAAATTCAAATTGTAACACCGATTGCGCAGGATTTGGGAAAATCCGCATCACTTGATTCAAGGCTAATTCTTCATTTTTCAACGTATTACTACCATTTGGCACATATTTCCCAACCACAGGGCGAATCATCACCGCACCCAAAGGTTTATCCACCGCTGTCCAAACACCATTTAAAAATTGCCATACGTTATACGCTGATTTTAAATTATTTCGGTCTAAACCAATCGGTATTTTCACATCGCCCACATTTTGCCAACCAATGAAAAAATCGCCCGCAGGTATCGGCACCATAATAGGACGACCCGCAGAATCCGTTAATTGATACGTCGTAAAAGCCTGTAACGTGTCTCTAAATTGGTCAGGATAAATGGGTTTCAAATTTAATTTGGTATAAATGGGTACATTATTCAAATTACCCGTCCAAATTTTGAGGTTAAACGAATTTTGTATGGCATTTCCATTGATGTGCGGAAACACAAATCGAACCGCCCGCAAGGTATCTGCGACATTCGCTCTGAATCGAACCGCCGATTGAACGCCTGTGCCTGTTGCCGTAAATTGCAATTCGGCAGTTCCATCATCATAGGCAAATTCATTCGCGCAAACCGTCCGCCGCCGCACGGCATCATTATTCCGCGCCGCGCCTGTTGCTTGCGACTGATTTATCAAGGTATAATCCGTTTCAAAAACCAAACTATCTTGATTCGCAAAACCAGTCGTTATTGCGCTACGCAAATTCGCAATCGGCAAAAGCGGCTGCCCCGTACTCACCAAAACATTCGGATTAAAATTACCTGTAATAAACGCATACGGCGAAAATAACACCGTATTCGTCACCACTTCCCGAATGCTCACCCGCGAATCCGTTATCGGCACAGCCGTCGGAAAATGGCTGCGGACGTTGATTTCCAAACTATCACTAATTTCTAAAACATTGGCTTTCAATTGTTTAAAAGGCAATGCTGTATAATTTTTCAACATCGAAGGCGGCATTTGTGTAAACGCAATATCTTCATAAGTGGCAGTCGTACGCCGATTTTTGCCCAATCGGACGTAATCCAAATGCCAAATTTCATAGGTTCCATTCAATCGCCCATGATTCCGAAACCGAAATTGAAACCCTGCATGAAAAAAACGAGTATCTTTTAAAACAAAATTTTTATAAACAAAAGGTGGAAACGTATCCAAGCGATTGGATTCCAAACCGTCAAAACCAGCGATTTGTTCCCACACATTCGTATTTCTTTTAAACTCTAAAACAATGGAATCACCATAGTTAGGTGGATAACAAAGTCCTTTGGGTTGCAAATAAAAACTCAACATCACGCTATCTGCTCCCGTCACGCCCGACAAATCAATCGGCTGTGACGTGAGCGTATCGGCGGAACCGACTTCGCCCGCTTGTCCATACGGTTTGCCATTGCGGTCCAACGCGTCGAAAGTCGCTACTCCAACAGACGGCGGTTGATGCGCCATCGTATTGTTGATAAAAACTTTATCATCCACCCAAAGATTTTTATCAGGATAGGGTCCCGCGTACGAAAAGTCATCTATAAAAGGCAAGGTCAAGGGTGCTAAAGGTGCAAATTTTTTAACCGCTTTGGAAGGCAATAAGGCAGCATTAGAAGGCAGTGGCGACAATTCAAACGATTGACCCACAACGATTTGTGCACAAAATAAGCAGCAACTGAGCATTTGTATTTTCATAAAAGAATCGGTAGAGCATTTAAAAAATAAGCAATCCATAAAAACAGTTTTTTAAAAAAAATATTGTTTAATACATTTTTGTCTAAACGGAGGGTTCAAAAAATCATTCCGAAAAAATCAAAATCTGAAATAATCCTTACATTTGCGTCCAAAGTGCCTTTTGGAAGGTTTAAAAAACTATTAAAATTATAAAAATCAACGATGTATCCAGATTTATCGTATATTCTGCATGACCTATTCGGTACGCCTGTGGACAATTTCACAGCCGTTGTTAAAACATTTGGTTTATTTTTAGCTTTGTCTTTCTTGGCAAGTGCGTATTTGTTGCAACTCGAATTGAAACGAAAAGCAGCACAAGGGCTTTTCCCAACAACCACCATCAAAGATGAATGCGGCAATCTCGTGGAAGCGTATCCACATGACCGTGTAGCCGATATTACGATGATTGCTGGGATTTGTGGGGTTTTGGGCGCGAAAATTTTTGCCATGTTGGAAAGTTCCCATGCGATTCGCAATTTTATGAGTGACCCGATTCATTATTTTTTCTCAGGCAGTGGACTTGCCATTTATGGCGGCTTGATTGGTGGCTTTATAGGTGTTTATTGGTTTATTTCTAAAAAATTGAAAATGAACCCTTTATATATGATGGATGCTGTTGCACCAGCTTTGATGATTGGTTATGCAGTCGGTCGGATTGGTTGTCAATTGTCAGGCGATGGCGATTGGGGCATTGTTTCGGGGCAGATGCCTGCTGGTTGGTTTTTGCCCAAATGGATGTGGGCGCACGATTTTGCACGCAATGTGATTTACGAAAAAGGGCATCAATTTCCAATGGGTGTCGAAACGATTGCTGGTTTTGAAGGCATTTATAATTCGCGGTTGAATCCGGGCGTGTATCCAACTCCGTTTTATGAGACCGTGATAACAGGTTTGTTGACAGCGTTCTTATGGTTTTTGCGGAAACGATTAGCGGTTCCAGGACAATTATTCATGATTTATTTGATTTTGAATGGAGTAGAACGCTTTTTTATTGAAAAAATTCGGGTCAATGATAAAATTCATGCTCTGGGCATTACCTTTACACAAGCGGAAATGATTGCGGTTATTATTACGATTATTGGTATTGTTGGCTATTTTGTGTTGCCAATGACGCAAAAAAAAGGGGAACAGCGTAACACATAGTTCATATAGGAGGACATAGGACACATAGGTTTTTTAAATACGTACTTTCAAAAAAACCTATGTGTCCTATGTCCTCCTATGTAAACTATGTGTTCCAAAATAGTTTAAAAATATTGAAAATCATATTATGTTAGCTCCATTTTTGATTGCGACAGGTTTGGAAGCGGGTTGTGATGAAGCAGGTCGCGGCTGTCTTGCGGGGGCGGTAGTGGCGGCGGCAGTGATTTTGCCACCTGATTTTTACCACAAATTGTTGAATGATTCCAAACAAATGACGGAAAAAAGCCGTGATATTTTGCGTCCCATCATCGAAAAAGAAGCGATTGCTTGGGCGATTGCATGTGCGGAACCTGCTGAAATTGACCAAATTAACATTTTACAAGCCTCTTTTTTGGCAATGCACCGCGCTTTGGCGCAATTGCCAATACCACCTGACCGATTGTTAATTGATGGCAATCGATTCAAAACTTTTCAAAATAGCCCACATCATTGCATCGTGAAAGGAGATGCAAAATTTGCATCCATTGCAGCTGCTTCCGTTTTGGCAAAAACAGAACGTGATGATTTGATGAAAAATTTACATATACAATATCCTGTTTATCAGTGGAATGAAAATAAAGGTTATCCAACAATTGCCCATCGAAAGGCGATTGAACAATATGGTAGTACCGAATGGCATCGAAAATCGTTTCGCTTATTGCCTGATTTAACCTTATTTTAGAGTATGGGCAAAAAAAATCTAACGGCGCAAAATGTTTTAAAAATAATTTTTTTTGCAAAAAAAATTATTTTTAAAACATTTTGCGCCCGTTAGATTCCTTCTAATAGTGATAAAACGAGCTGCAAACCTTCTTTGTAGAAGCCGTACTATGCAATGTTGATGGCGGTGTAAAGGATTGTTAAAAATTGGCATAAAGATTTCATGTGTAATGAAAATTATGAGAATCTTTTGATAGTCAATCGTTTAGTTCACCCAAATCATAAGCCGTAAACGATGTTTTTAAAAAAATTGATCTACACAACAAGTTTTGTAACCCTTGGTTTACAAAATGCTACTTTTGCTCAAAACCAACCTCTTATTGCCTC
>JBDLWG010000399.1:0-2792 GCA_039804385.1 Bacteroidota bacterium | reverse complement strand
CTCCAAACGTTATAATCCAAACGTTATACTCCAAACGTTATACTATAATTTTGGGTCGATTTTTTAATTTAAACGACTTATTTTCAAAAAAATCAAGAAATCCGACTCCATATTTTTGCCGTTTGCTCCATCACTTCCAAATAATGTTTCAATCGAGCGTTTTCGGGCAACATTAAATTTGGGTCTTTTTCCAAAATCGTTTGGGCAATATCTCGTGCAGCTTGCAAAATGCGCTGGTCTTTTGCCAAATCAGCAATTTTTAGGTTTAGAACACCACTTTGTTGCGTCCCTTCAATGTCGCCTGGCCCCCGCAAACGCATATCGGCTTCCGCAATTTCAAAACCATCCGTCGTCGCACACATGACCCGAATCCGTTCCCTGCCTTCCTCACTGAGTTTGTACGAGCTCATCAAGACACAATACGACTGTTCCGCGCCGCGCCCAACCCGTCCGCGCAACTGATGCAACTGCGATAATCCAAACCGTTCCGTATTTTCAATCACCATCACAGAGGCATTTGGCACATTCACGCCGACTTCAATCACAGTCGTTGCAATCATAATTTGCGTTTCTTTATTCAAAAAACGCTGCATTTCAAAATCTTTGGCTTCACCGCGCATTTTCCCATGCACGACACTGATATGATATTCGGGTTTTGGAAAATCATTCGTCAATGCTTCATAACCCGACATCAAATTTTGCAAATCCAACTTTTCACTCTCCTCAATCAACGGATACACCACATAAATTTGCCGCCCTTTGGCAATTTCATCTTTCATAAAACCGATAATCCGCAATCGATGATTTTCATAACAATGAACCGTCTTAATCGGCTTCCGTCCTGCGGGCAATTCGTCGATGACAGATACATCTAAATCACCATATAAAGTCATCGCTAATGTGCGCGGAATCGGCGTTGCACTCATCACCAAGATATGCGGCGGCAATGGATTAGCTTTTTTCCACAATTTTGCACGCTGTTCTACGCCAAAACGGTGTTGTTCATCAATAATCGCAATGCCTAATTTATCGAACTCCACCCAATCTTCAAAGATTGCATGTGTTCCAATTAATATGTTGATGTAATTGTTTTTCAATTGTCTAAGCAATTGTTCTCGTTTTTTGCCCTTGACACTGCCCGATAAAAAAGCAACCGTCAAACCTAAAGGTTCACATAATTTGGCAATGCCTTCATGGTGTTGTTGCGCCAAAATCTCAGTCGGAGCCATCAGACAGGCTTGATAACCATTGTCAATGCCAATCAACATGGCGAGTAACGCGACCACCGTTTTGCCACAACCCACATCGCCTTGCAAGAGCCGATTCATCTGCCGACTGCTGCCGACATCGCGTCGAATCTCGCGTAAAACCCGTTTTTGCGCACCTGTGAGTTCAAAACCAAGGTGTTTATGATAAAACTCATTAAATTTTTCACCAATGCGTTCAAAAGAATAACCTTGAATCGTATTGCGCTGATGTTGTTTATTTTTCAACATTTTGAGTTGTAAAAAAAACAATTCTTGAAATTTCAAACGGCGGCGCGCCGCTTCTAAATCCACTTGATTTTTAGGAAAATGGATGTTATAATACGCCTCATATTGCGGCATGAGTCGATATGCGGTCATCAAATACTCGGGCAGACACTCCCCAAGTATTTCAGGTTGCAACTTATCGAAAATATTTTTGACCATTTTTCGACGCGCCCGCGAATCCAAACTTCTCGCATTCAGCTTTTCAGTGGAGGGATAAACGGGGTCAAAAGCATTGGCAAGCGTCGTATTTTCAGTCGTGACGATTTCCATTTCGGGATGCGGCAGAGACGGTTTGTTGTTAAACCAACTCGTTTTCCCAAAAGCGACGTATTCCGCCCCAATAACTAATGTTTTTTCTAAATATATAATGCTTTGAAACCAAATTAATTCAATGGATTGCCCCGTATCTTCACGCAAAACACCGACCAAACGCCGACTGCGCGTTTCGCCCATCACTTCCACGCGCCGCAAAATGCCGCGCAGTTGCACAGGGAGTTCCGCCGCCGATTCATCCAAATCTTGGATGCGATGAAACTGCGTTTTATCGACGTAACGAAATGGAAAACACTGAATCAAATCTCGAAACGTAAAAATTTTCAATTCGAGTTTCAACAAATCCGCCCGAAAAGTGCCAACACCTGACAAATATTCAATCGGCGTATCTAATAACGGTACCTTATTCATTGGCTATTCAAATTAAAAAAAATGAGTATCTCTCCTAGTGTGATATCTGCCTTTGTCGCGGCAAAATTAAGGGAAAGGACTGGTTCTGCCAAATTTTTATTTGCAACAAAATCGTAGGAAAGATTGTTTTCAAAACAAAATCCATCATTCATAAAAAATTTAAATGAATTTTTTTAAATATTTACCAATTATAATATTGTCAAGCTGTGGTCAATCCAATGTTTCTAAGCAAGTCGCGCCCGAAAAATGGTTTGATTTAAAACAATTTGTCCAAAATGCGAATGCTATTTTGCCCAAAAATGCCTTGTTGGAAAAGACCTTGCAAGTTGGTGGCAAAACGGAAACCCAAAAAACAAAAGTTGCCGATTGGAGTTCAGAATTAAGTGTTTTTGCGCAATCCGACCTCAATAGACCTGCTTGGCGCAGTAAATATCAAGTGGATACCATACATCTGACGGTGACAGATGATACTGCTACAGCACACCAAATTCGACACATTGCGAAAGATAAATCGTTGAAAACCAACTATTTAGTAATTCATACCAATCGAAAACAAGAGCCTATTTTCATTGAAAT
>JBDLWG010000398.1:0-4699 GCA_039804385.1 Bacteroidota bacterium | reverse complement strand
GTACTTTTGTGTCATTAAAATTTGACAAAGAAAATTTTTTAAAATATGACCGACCATTTTTCAATACAATTTTTCTATTCAATGAGGTCTAACTTTCTGAAATTGAGACTGTTATACATTTTGCCATTTTTGTTTTTGTCGGGTGCTTTGTCGGCTGCCGATATCGCTGCGGGTAAAACATTGTTTTCTAACAATTGCGGTACTTGTCATGCCAAAGACATGAAATCCAAGCTCACGGGTCCCCCTTTATCGGGTGTGCAGGCAAAATGGGGCGATGATAAAGCCTTATACAGCTGGATTCGCAATTCACAAGCATCCATTGCCGCAGGTCAACCTAACGCGGTTGCCATCTGGAACGAGTACAAACCAACCGTCATGACGGCGTTTCCCAACTTGAAAGATGATGAAATCGCGTCTATTTTGATGTATGTGGAGGACGCTGCAAAAGGTGGTGGTAACAAAGGAACGGCTGTTGTTGCAAAATCAGATGCCAAAAAATCAAGCAATGGCTTGATGTATGGACTTGTTTTCGCGCTTTTGGCGGGTCTTGCATTGGCGTTAGCACGTATCATTAGCAATTTGAACCGAACCGTTGCAGCAGCAGAAGGTGCAAATGTTGCGCCAACCACTTTGGTCGATACGTTGACCAGTAAAGGAGTGATTGGTTTTGTGGTGTTTGCTTTAATCGTTCTTGGCGGTTACACGACGGTCAATAATGCGATTTCGCTCGGACGCTCTCAGGAGTACGCGCCCTCTCAACCAATTAAGTTTTCCCATGCAACACACGCAGGTATTCAAAAAATTGATTGTCAGTACTGTCATGATGGTGCGAGACGGTCGAAACATTCGATTATTCCTGCTACCAATACGTGTATGAATTGCCACAAGGCGATTACCAAAGGTTCGCAATACGGTACGGCGGAGATTACCAAAATCTTTGCTTCTATCGGCTTCGACCCGAATACAGGTAAATACATTCCAAATTATGACAATTTGAAAGAGGAGCAAGTGGCTGAAGTCTATAAAACATGGATTGCAACCAACTACGCGGCGGATAAGAAATTAGACCCTGCGACGGCGGCTGCCAGCAAAGATGTCAAATTGGTGGCGGATGCGCAATGGAATGATATTGCTAAATCGTTGAAAACGGAAATCAAGGATAAAGTACAAGGTCCGATTCAATGGAAACGTGTCCATAATTTACCGGACCATGTGTATTTCAATCACGCTCAACACGTTACGGTTGGAAAAGTGACTTGTCAAAAATGTCATGGTGAAGTGGAAAAAATGGGTACTTTGAAACAAGCATCTCCTTTATCTATGGGCTGGTGTGTGAATTGTCACCGTGAAACGGAAGTCAAATTCAAGGATAATGATTATTACAAATCTTATGCGCGTTACCACGAGGAAATTAAAAAAGGCACTCGTGAAAAAGTAACCGTAGAAGATATTGGTGGTTTGGAATGTCAAAAATGTCATTACTAATAGGTTTGAATTAGGAATGAAGGATTTTAAAGAATTAAAGACGCATTCGTTTGATTCCCTAATTCCTTAAAATCGTTGATTCCTCATTCAAATAACACAATGGTTTGCAAACTTTAAACAATAATTGAAATATCGGTTTCCTACGGAATGACAAAAAAAATCTTGTCATTCCGTAGGAAACCGAAATCAAAATAAATGCTAATTTCAGTCATGGAATTAAAGAATCAATCGGTTTGGACAGGCGTAGAGGATTTGACGAAAAGCGAATCCTTTATCGAACTGGCAAGCCAAGAGTTTACGGATTTGCCTCAGTTGCCTTCGCAAGAAAAGAATGGGTTCACTGCTACGCGCCGCGATTTTCTAAAATATTTAGGATTTAGCGTCAGTGCAGCGACAGTGGCGGCGAGTTGCGAAATCCCTGTAAAGCGGGCGATTCCGTATGTCACGAAACCTGATAGTATTGTGCCAGGTATTGCCAATTATTACGCGTCTTCGTTTGTGAATGGCGGTGATTATGCAGCGATTTTGGTCAAAACGCGGGAAGGTCGTCCGATTAAAATTGAAGGCAATGATTTATCAAAAGTCAATGGCAGTGGTACGAGTGCGCGCGCTCAAGCGGCTGTGTTGAGCCTTTACGATACGAATCGGATTGCAGAACCGTCTGCTATTGCGAATGGTAAGCCGACGAAAACGACTTGGGCGGAATTGGATAAAGTGGTAGCAGGTAAATTGTCTGCTGCGTCTCAAATTAGAATTTTGACGCATACCCTTTTAAGTCCGATGACGAATAAAGCCATTGCGGAGTTTACTAAAAAATATCCTAATACGAGAGTTGTCACGTATGACCCCGTGTCAAGCGCGGCGATTTTGGCGGCAAATGAGCAATCTTTTGGCGATAGAGTGATTCCAAATTACAAATTTGATGCGGCGGATGTGATTGTGAGTGTTGGGGCAGATTTTTTGGGAACTTGGATTTCGCCAACAGAATATGCGACGCAATATGCGAAAAATAGAAAAATTGCAAGTGCAGCATCTGCTAAAATGTCTCGTCATATCCAGGTAGAAAGCTATATGTCATTGACAGGCTCGAATGCGGATAATCGGGTTTTGATTAAACCAAGCGAGCAAGGTGCGGCAATTGCGACCTTATATAATGAAGTGGCGGCTTTATCTGGTGGGATTGCGGTAGCAGCTCCTGCGTTGAATGCAAAAGCAGCAAAAGCGTTGAAAAAAGTAGCGGCTGAATTGGTTGCTGCAAAAGGTAAGTCGTTGATTATCAGTGGTTCTAACAATGTGGGCGAGCAAGTTTTAGTCAATGCGGCTAATAATTTGTTGGGCAATTACGGAACGACGATTGATTTTACAGAGGCTTCTTTGCAACGTCAAGGCGACGAAGCGAATGCACAAGCATTGTTAGCTGAGTTGAATGGTAGTGGTGTGAATGCAGTATTCATTTTGGGTGCAAATCCTGTTTTTGAATTGCCGAATGGAGATAAATTTGCGGAAGCGTTGAAAAAAGCGGATTTGACGATTTCGTTCAATCCAATGATGGATGAAACGACGGCGGTTTGTAAATTTGCAGCACCTGCAAATCATGGTTTGGAATCATGGGGTGATGCACAACCAAAACGGGGTCATTATAGTTTGGTTCAACCAACGATTAAACCGTTGTTTAATACGCGTCAAAGTGAGCAATCTTTGTTGACTTGGGCGGGTGCGGCTCCTGCAACGGAACAACCGATGTATGATTATTTGCGGGCGACTTGGCAAGCAGATATGTTTTCTAAACAAAAAAATTATGCAACATTCAATGCGTTTTGGGATGCGACGTTACACAATGGCGTTTTCCAAGTCGCGGCAACTGCTGCAAAACCAACTTTCAAAGGCGACACAAACGGGGCAGCAGCAACGGTTACGCAACCTGTGAAAGCGGATGTGGAGATTACATTCTATGAAACGGTGAATATTGGCGGCGGTCAATACGCAAACAATCCTTGGTTGCAAGAAATGCCTGACCCTGTGACGCGCACGGTTTGGGGCAATGTGTTGAGCGTTCCTGTCAAATGGGACGGTATCAATGATTTCAACGGTTTCAAGGATTTGAAAGATGGCGATAAAGTAGAAATTGAAGTTGCTGGTAAAAAATTGAAATGTACGGTGGTTCGTCAGTTTGGTCAACCTGAAGGGACGGTTGCGATTGCAGTCGGTTACGGACGGACTCAAGCGGGCTATTGTGGAACAGGTGTTGGAACGAATGTTCAAGCAGTGTTGCCAATGAAAGACGGACGCGTTCAATATTTCGCTACGGCGAAGGTTTCTGGCAAAACGGGTGAAGATAAATCGTTTGCATCGGTGCAATATCACCATACTTTGGGGATAACAGGCATGGGCAAAGAGGAGAAAGCCATTATCAATGTGGATGAAAAAGCATTGGGTTACAAAGGTTTTCAAGGTTCTTTGACGGCACGGACGGTGATTCGCCGTACGAATTTGAAAGAAGTCAAAAAATTTGCGGCTGAGTTGCAAACTGAACGCGCTCATCACCAAAAATTGAATAGTTATACCTTGTATCGCGGTCACATGGATAAATATACTTCGGGTCATCACTGGGGTATGAACATTGATTTGAATGCGTGTACGGGTTGTGGAGCCTGTACGGTTGCGTGTATGGCTGAAAATAATGTACCTGTTGTTGGAAAAGACGAAGTAGCAAGACATCATGAGATGGCTTGGTTGCGGATTGACCGTTATTATTATGGAGATGTTGAAAATCCAAATGTGGTTTATCAACCGATGATGTGTCAACATTGCGATAACGCGCCTTGTGAAAACGTTTGTCCTGTCAATGCGACGAGTCATAGCAGCGAAGGTTTGAATCAAATGACGTATAATCGTTGTATTGGTACGCGGTATTGTGCGAACAACTGTCCGTATAAAGTGCGTCGTTTCAACTGGCAAGATTACACCACCGCAGATATTTTCCCTTGGAATGAACGCGATTTGCGCGGGAAAACCTTGGGTTTTAGAACGGAAATGCCTTATGGTGCGGACAATTTAACGCGGATGGTTCTAAATCCAGACGTAACCGTACGCACACGCGGTGTGATTGAAAAGTGTAGTTTATGCGTTCAACGGATACAAGAAGGTAAGTTGACGGCGAAAAAAGAATCGCGTCAATTGCGCGATAGCGATGTGAAAGTGGCGTGTCAAACGG
>JBDLWG010000397.1:0-7696 GCA_039804385.1 Bacteroidota bacterium | reverse complement strand
AAATCGCGCAATACGCGTGAAAATGCAGTGTTTTGTAAGCAAATGGTGGATAAAATCCAACCGAATGCCCGTATTTTGTTGATAACATCCGCTTTTCATATGCGTCGTTCAGTAGCCTGTTTTCAGAAAGTAGGCTTTTCAGCAACGATATTTCCAGCCCATTTTATCGCGGAACGCTTGCAATGGAATATGGATTCGACCTTTGAACCTGATGAATCTCTGCTCATGAATTGGAATTTTTTCATCAAAGAATGGATGGGCTATGCCGTTTATTGGTTGAAAGGCTACATTTGATGGAAAAGGAAAGCAAGTAGAATACAATTGGAACACGGATGACGCTGATTGGGCGGATAAACACAGATTTTTTTTGGGCAGTAAGTAGTTAAAGAATCGAAAAAAGAATAGCATCTAAAAGGTTGATTTACAAGATAGTATCATGTTTGGAAGGTTTGAAACCCTACCCACTGAATCCAAAAATCCCGAAGGGATGACCCTTTGGTAGCTACCAAAGGGTCATCCCTTCGGGATTTTTTAAGAGGCGGAGACGGATTTCAAGTTACCAAAGGGTCATCCCTTCGGGATTTTTGGATGCTGTGGGTAGTGGATAGGGTTTGAAACCTTCCAAACGTTGTTGTCGATTCTTTAATATTAACCAATTACTTCCAAAAAAAATCCGCGCTCATCCGCCCAATTCGTGTCATCCGCGTTCCAATTGTATATAAATTTTAACAATTTAAAGCACCGCAAATGCTCAAAATCTGCCCCGAAACATACAAACTCATGTCCGAACCAAGATAAACACAGGCATTTGCCACATCCGCGCCTGTCCCCATGCGCCCCAAAGGAATGCTTTTCATAAACGATTCTTTCACTTTTTCGTCCAAAACTTGAGTCATTTCGGTCTCAATATACCCTGGCGCAATCGCATTGCAACGAATATTCCGACTCCCAACTTCTTTCGCAATAGACTTTGTAAAACCAAAAATCCCTGCTTTCGATGCGGCATAATTGGCTTGTCCAGCATTGCCAAAAACGCCCACAACTGATGAAATGTTGATAATCGAACCACTTTTTTGTTTCAACATGGGTCTTAAAACGTGTTTTGTTAGGTTAAACACCGATTTAAGGTTGGTGTGCATCACGTCATCCCAATGTTTTTCAGTCATCCGCAACATCAACGCATCTCGTGTAATGCCCGCATTATTGACCAAAATATCAATGCGTCCCCATAATTTCACGACATCTGCGATTAATTTTTCGGCGGCGGCAAAATCGCCTGCATCCGAGCGCAATGCCTGTACGGTTGCGCCCGTTTGTGTCAATTCGGTTGCCAATTCATCACTTTTAGCGGCGGAGGATTCAGAAACGTACGTAAAAGCAACTTTTGCACCTTGTGCTGCCAACATGCGTACAATCGCTTCGCCAATGCCCCGACTGCCACCTGTGACCAAAGCGACTTTGTTTTCTAATAATTTCATTGTCTTAGATTGAATGATTTTTTACAAAAAGGAGGGTCAAAGGTATTATTTTTCGTAAAAATTCCAAAAAAAACGCAAAATTTGCCCCAAAATAGGCTGTATAGATTTTGATTTGAATTAAAAAAAAGCATATGTGGTTGAATTTAGCTTGGAAAAATATCCGAAATAATCCTTTGGGAACTGCCTTGACGCTCCTTTTGTTCGCACTTGGCATTGGTTTGACCAATTTATTGATGTTGTTAAATCATCAATTGGAACAGCAATTTGTGAAAAATTTGGCAGGGGTGGATTTGGTCATTGGCGCGAAAGGAAGTCCATTACAGATGATTTTGTGCAATATGTATCATATTGACGCTCCGACAGGTAACATCCCTTTGAAGGCTGCACAACCGTTTTTGAATTCCAATCATCCATTCATAAAAAAAGCCATACCATTATCTTTGGGAGACAGTTATCAAGGCTATCGAATCGTTGGTTCGACTCCTGATTTTGCAAAATGGTATGATTTAAAATTATCATCTGGGCATTTACCCAATCAATCCTTAGAAGTAGCGATAGGGGCAAGTGTGGCAGCGAAAACAGGTTTGAAAATAGGCAGTACTTTTAAAAGCAATCACGGTTTGGTACGCACCGATGATGGAATTGACCATGCACACGAAACGGATGATTTTAAAATCGTAGGCATTTTTGAAAGTTCGGGTTCGGTCGCGGACCAATTGATTTTGACTCCTTTGGAAAGCATTTGGGCAGTGCATGAGCATGAAAAAGAAGCGATTCCCGATAGTTTACGCGCCATCACCAGCGTTTTGGTGCAATTTAAAGGTCGAAATATGGCTACACTGAACATGCAGCGCAACATTAATGAAAATACGGAACTCCAAGCCGCCACTCCTGCCCTTGAAATCCAACGCTTGCGCGAATTGACAGGCGCGGGTGAAGCCTTGTTACAAGGTTTAGCCTATTTGATTTTAATCGTTTCAGGATTAAGCATTTTTATCGCCCTGTACCAATCCTTGCGCGAAAGGAAATATGAATTAGCCTTGTTACGCGTTATGGGTGCGGCGCGATTCGGTGTATTTTGGTTGATTTGTATCGAAGGTATTTTACTTGCATTATTAGGAAGTTTAATGGGTATTTTGTTGAGTCATACGGCAATGCAGGTTTTAAGCCATCACATGATGGGACAATATCGGTATCATTTTACTGGTTGGCTTTTTTTAAAACAAGAATTAGGAATGATTTTAGGCGCGTTTGGCATTGGATTATTGGCAGCGATATTGCCTGCTCGAAGCGCGTATCAAGCTGATATTTCAAAAACCTTATCCAATACTTAATTGATTTTTTGGCAATTTTGTTGGTGATGGAGGTACGGATTTCACGGATTTTCACCCGATTTTCACGGATTTTTTTTGAATCTCAATCCGTAAAAATCCTATGAAATCCGTGAAATCCGTACATCCATCACCAACATTTAAACCACAACACTTGCTTTCGCTGCATAAGCGGCTGCTTTTTCGATTTCCACCTTCAATTTAGCATAATTGCTCTCCGACATTTTCGCTAAAGGCAATCTAACAATGCTCTCACATAAGCCTTTTATCGTCATCGCCGCTTTAATTCCGACAGGATTGCCTTCCGCATACAACAACGGATGAATATCATGTAGTTGATGATTTAAAAATTGAGCCGTTTGATAATCGCCTTTCATGGCTGCCCGAACCATCCCCGAAAATTCCGCAGGATGTGAATTAGCAATGACGGAAATCACGCCATCGCCGCCGCAAGCTATCATACCCAATGTAATTTGGTCATCACCAGAAATAACCAAAAAATCTTCTGTTGTGCGGTGTTTCAAAAGATATTGTGCTTGCACCAAATTCCCAGAAGCCTCTTTCACCCCCACAAACTGAGGAGAAGCCGCCGCTAAACGCAACAAGGTTTCAGGCAAAACATTGGAAGAAGTCCGACTTGGCACATTGTATAAAATGATTGGAACGGGCGTTATTTTCGCAGCTTTCAAATAATGTTGATAAATGCCTTCCTGAGTCGGCTTATTATACGCAGGGCTGCTCGACAAAACCGCCGCACAACCTTTCAAATGGACATTTTTGAGTCGCTCCAACAAATGTTCGGTACTATTCGACCCAAACCAACCTGCCACCACTGGCACACGTCCATTGACTTGTTTGAGGGTAAAATCTAATACGTTTTGACATTCGCGGCTCGAAAGCGTAATCGCTTCGCCTGTCGTGCCAAGCGAGACGACATAATCCACACCGCCCGTCAAAACGTGTTCGATAATGCGTTCCAAAGCAGGATAATCGATGATTTCCTTGCCACTTTTAATGGTAAACGGTGTGACAAGTGCAACACCTGTGCCTTTAAAATATGAATAATTCATTGATAATTAATTTTTTGTGAAAAACAAAGAAGTTGATGCTGCAAGTTATCAATAGTTTTTGAATCACAAAATATTTCGAGCTTTTTTCCAGCAAACCTTAGAATTGTCCAAAAGCGGCTTCTGCCAATCCAAAATGCGTGTTTTGCGACACGCGCACCGTTTTCCCTGTCCAATCGCAAACCCACAAATGAAAATTTGCTTGTGCATCGCGTTCACAATACGCACCAATACATCGATTGGGTTGTTTTTTAAAAAAGAGGTTTTGAACCGTCCGTTCCACATTCGTACAGGCAGAAACGGCTGCATGATGCACCGTTTGCAAGATTTTACGGGTTGAAATATCCTCTTTCCGCGACAAATAGGCGATTACGCCCTGTCCTGCGATTGGAATCAACTCTTTGGGATTCAAATAAAATAGCTCAAAACCCTCATATTTCCAATCTTTATTTTCCGTTTCCAAATACGCATCCGCATCGCCCGACAAAACGACTTGCCAATCGGCATCAAAAGCCGCTAATTGCACTTGTTCCAACAAGGTATGGACGCGTATCCGAACACCTTTTTTCAAACTCAAACCGCCGCCTGTACCCACCGCCGTTGGATGAATGTATAAAATCGACCCTGCGTTTGTTCGTTCCGATACGGCTGTAATCACAATACCTGTTGGCAATGGATTTTTCAAAGCAGCCATCGGTTTTGTAATCATTTGAATATCAGCACTTTGTAATGCAATGTAAGCATCTGCCTCTGTTGCAAAGGACACGATTTGCGCCTCATCCAAAACACGATTGGCAATCCCTTCTTTTGGAGAAGCTGCTGTAATTTTGCCTATTTTTAACATCATTTGATGAAATTTGATTAATTTTGTGCAAAAATAATCAATCAAAATGAGAATTATCGGTTATATAGAACATCCCATCTTAAAAATCAGTGTTTTTAAAATGGAACATAAATTTTCAGTCAAATTTGAATCGGGTTTTGCAGAACAGATTTACAAATTTCGGCAAGATGAATATATCCAACATTTAAAGGATATTCAAAAGTTGATAGACGCGCCATTTATCCAAAAAGTGGAAACCATTTTGGAAAGCATGCACGAAGTGCAAGCGGCTCTTTTAAAACGACATTTGCCACAAAACCTTGATAATGAATTGTTTGAGGAAATTATTTAACTTGGACAGGTATTTTTGAAATAGGATGCTGCTGATTTTAAGGATTGCAAGGATGTTTGGAGCGTTCCTTTGCGTTCTTCAACCAAAAACATCCTTGCAATTCTTAAAATCATTAGCATCCTATTTCAATCACTTTGCCGCCTTTCAAGCGCAAAATACGCCCTGTTTTAGCCGCCAATTCCAAATCGTGCGTCACCAAAATCAAAGTCGTCCCTGTATCTCGATTTAAATCAAACAATAATTTTTCTACTTTCTGCCCTGTTTCCGCGTCCAAATTCCCAGTCGGCTCATCCGCAAATAAGATTTTGGGTTCATTGGAAAATGCCCGCGCTAAGGCAATCCGTTGTTGTTCGCCACCCGAAAGTTGCGTCGGATAATGATGTCCTCTATCCGCCAAACCGACTTTTTCCAACCAATTTTTAGCAACTTTGGCAGCATTTCGGTCGCCGCGCAACTCTAACGGAACCATTACATTCTCCAAAGCGGTCAAAGTCGGAATCAATTGGAAGTTTTGAAACACAAAACCAACATATTGATTGCGAATTGCGGCACGTTCATCCTCATTTTTATCGTCCAACGACACGCCATTCAACGCAACAGACCCCGTACTCGCCCTATCTAACCCCGCGCACAAACCCAATAAAGTCGTTTTGCCACTCCCTGACGGACCGACAATAGCGAAACTTTCGCCCGCACCCACCGAAAAACTGACTGAATCTAATACGGTCAAAGTTTGCGCACCATTTTGATACGTCTTCGTAAGTTGATTGACTTCTAACATGCTCTTTTAAAATTTTATATTTTGCCCTCAAAACAAAAATTTATTTTAAAAGGTTGCAATTCAAAAAATATTTCCTTGCGACAACGAATTTTCAGAAAAAAAAGAGACATTTGTATCCGTTTGTTCAATCTGACAAATCAAAAATCGGATAGCTGAATATGATGAAGGAATCTACGCCCCTGTCTGATGACAGCAAAATCGGCGATTTAACAAAAGAACAACAAGCTGTTTTACATTCCATGCGGCTGAGTCGGATGATTTTGCCGATTTTAATTGGCTTATGCGTTGTTGCATATATGCTTTATCGGCAATATGACCCGATTGCTTTCCAAAAAATTCATTGGTCTTTGCGCACGTTTCAGTGGATAGGCATTTCCTTTACGTTATTGGTAATGCGCCATCTTGCTTTTGCAACCCGCATGCACATCCTTTCACATGGACATTTTTCTTTTAAAAAATGTATCGAATTGATATTCATATTTGAATTTAGCTTATGCGTAACACCCACTACCTTAGGTGGTTCTGCGGTTTCGCTCTTTGTGATGACCCAAGAACAACTTTCCGCAGCGCGTACCACCACCATTGTTTTATATAAAATTGTCTTAGATTCCTTCTTTTTTATCAGCACGTTGCCGCTTTTATTTTGGGCGTGTGGTTCTAAAATGATTCGTCCAGACATGATAGATGTTTTTGATATAGATTGGCGAGCGCGGATTTTCTACTTTTCGTATGTTGGGATGGCGATTTACGGTACGTTCTTTTTTTATGGTTTGTTCATCAATCCGACCTTGATGCGCCGCCTTCTAAAAGGGGTGACTTCCTTACCCTTATTGAAAAGATTTAACGAAAAAGCGATTCATCTGGGGGACAACCTTGTTTTGGCGGCGGATGAAATGCGCAATATTGGTTGGAAACGCCATTTAGCCGCATTTTTGGCAACTTGGGCAGCTTGGGCATGCAAATTTTTATTGATTTCGGCATTAATTGTCGGGATTCATCAACCGCCAGTCGATTTTCAACACGGATTATTGTTATATGCGCGCTTGCAAGCAATGTTTATCATCATGGCGTTTAGTCCGAGTCCAGGTGGCGCGGGTTTTGCAGAATTTGTATTTGGCGATTTTTTGAGTGATTTTGTGAATGTGCCGAGTGTTGCCTTGATAATTGCGTTGATTTGGCGGGTGATGTCGTACTATTTGTACTTAGCGGCGGGCGCAATCATTGTTCCAAATTGGATCCGAAAAGTATTTTTAGCACAACCGAAATAATTTTCCCATAAATTGCACGCATTTATACGAATTTGTGGTGCAAATTCTTGTAATTTGTGGCACAAATTTGAAAATCAATATGAAAATTGTATCCACTTTTTTGGGGTTGAGTATTGGAGATGCATTGGGCGTTCCCGTTGAATTTATGAGTCGGGAGCGGATTGCTCAAAATCCTGTGACGACGATGCGCGGTTTTGGGACGCACCGACAGCCAATTGGCACTTGGTCAGATGACAGTTCCTTAGCTTTTTGTTTGGCGGAAAGCCTTTGCAAAGGGTATGATTTGAATGATATTTCTAAACAATTTGTTGGTTGGTATCAAAAAAATTACTGGACACCGCATGGCAAAGTGTTCGATATTGGCATTGCGACAGCACAAGCCATTCAAAATGTCATTCATGGGGTAAGTCCGTTGTTATCAGGTGGCAATGATGAATATAGCAATGGCAATGGTTCCTTAATGCGAATTATGCCCATTGTGTTTTACATTGATAATCAACTGATTGCAAAAAGATTTGAAATTGTAGCGAATGTTTCGAGCATTACGCACAGGCATATTCGGAGCATTTTGGCGTGTTTCATTTACACCGAATACG
>JBDLWG010000396.1:0-2506 GCA_039804385.1 Bacteroidota bacterium | reverse complement strand
GCCGTTTTTTCGGTTTCAAACATTTCGCGCCATTCTTTTTGCTTTTTCAACGGAATTTCTATTTTTTGTTTTTCTAAAACCTTCTTGAACGCGCCAAAATCGCCTTGATGCCAATTTTCGAGGGCGCGATTTATCGTTATTTTTGTAAAATTATCAATTAATAATTGATTGAATTCAGTTTGCGTTTCCTGCAATTGCGCGTGTAACGATAACATTTTATCGCATAATGATATATAGGATTGATTATCAACAGGATAGCGCAATGGAATACTTAGCAAAGGTTCTTTATCTATTTGGTACAAATCCCCTTGCCTTTTTCCTCGATAACGCAACCAATAAGCTACTAATTTAGAATTAAGAATCGTTGTCAAAACTTTATGATTATACTGATTCGTTTTGATTACAAAATACGATTGCGAAACATAACAGTCAAAATCACTAAACGTAAAAGTTGGCTTTACGCATTTTCTTAATGAAAGGATTTTATCGCTTATAAAAAAACGCTCATCTCTTGCCCTGTGAAGTCCATAAGGTTTATTATCGGAGGTGATAACCTGTGAAAATCGCTCTAAATGCTTTTTTACATTTGGGTATTGTAATATATTGTCTTTAATATCCGATTTTGTATAAAGTACCCAATAATCATTTTGACGCTTGCCAAAATAAGTTCCCAACTCATTAGTCCTATAAAATGGTTTTATAATATCCGTTAATTCTGCTTCATTCCAATCAATAGAACTTTTTTCTTTATCAGATATAAAAAAAATACCATCTCCTTGTTTGCAATTATTGTCTAATAACGTCAGGTGACTACTTGCTACAAAATCCTGCGGAGCTACTATTCCTTGTGCAACCTCTTTTTTATCCAAGAAAAATTGTGCTTTTGATAATAATTTATCCGTAAAATCGGAAATCGCATTATTATTAAAAGGTAAAAATTGATCTATTAAATTGACTTTATTAAGTTTGGTTGTGAATTGTATGCCAATACTTTCTTCATTATCATTTACCCAATTGGCAATTTGTTCTTCTGTCGGATTGTTAGAAGTCAATTTTTTAACTTTAAAAGAGTAATCATCTGCTTCGAATGTTTGTTTAGAATAAATATAAATCATGGTTTGGATACCTGCCTCTTTAAAAATATTATAAGACCCAAAATCTATATATGATTTTATCATTCCTTCACTTAACATTTTGTTTCTAAAAATACTTGCCCCTGCATTAGATACCCAGTTATTAGGCGCAATGAAACTAACCAAACCTTCGTTTTTAAGCAAATCAATAGCTACACAACCAAAAAATGTCCACAAGTCCATTTTGCCTTGATAGTATGGGTTTTCACGAAGTCCATCAAATGCAGTTTTATTGACATATTCTTTGATATAAGGTGGATTCCCAATAATCACATCAAAACCGCCCTTTTCAAATACTTGTGGAAAGGCTGTTTGCCAAACTAACTCATTGGAATTCAATACTTTAACACTATTAATCAGCGAATTCCCACAAAGCACATTCCGACTCAAATCATTCAATTTCCGTCCGACTTTCGCCGTCCGCAACCAAAGCGACAAGCGTGCAATTTCAACGCTTTCTTCATTGATGTCAACGCCAAATATATTATTTTCCAAAATTTGTATTACATTGTCTGTCAATGTAATCGGCACATCATATAATGATTTAAACATCGCGTCAATGCGTTGATGTTCCTCCATCAAAAACGTCAAAGCCTGATTCAAAAACGCGCCCGAACCACACGCAGGATCCAAAATCGTAATGCTCAAAAGCCAATCTCGATACTGATGAATTTTTTTACAAACCGCATTTTTAGTCTCCTTATCGGCATGAATGTCCATATTATTGGGGTCAATGCCCAATTCATCTAATTTTCTTTGGCAAAGTGCGCCCACTGTATTTTCGACAATGTACTTCGTGATGTAACGCGGCGTGTAAAAAATCCCATCTTTTTTGCGTTTGGTTTTGGATTTATCAACGGCGGTATGCGTCGCACTTGCGGCAATTTCATCGGTTTCATTCAAACTATGTTCAAAAATATGCCCCAAAATATTGGTATCCACATCGGTTTCAAAATCGTACCCACTCAATAATTGCGTGTAATTGTACAATAAACCATCTGAAATCGTCAAATTATCTAAAAAGGCATCGGGCGCGAAAAGTCCGCCGTTGTAAGCAAAAATAGAATATTGCGGCGTTTGATGCCCATGATTCAAATAACCAAAATATTGTTTAAACCGATTGTAAAGCGGTTGATATGCATCTAAATCTTTAAGCGTATCCCATTGATTAACAATTTCTCGGACGGTATTGGGTTGTAATAAACCTTTATCTTCCGCGAAGAAAATAAACAAAAATCGGTCTAATAATTTTTGCGTTTTCTTGAACAAAAGCAATCGATCCAATGATTTGTCTTTCGACAAAATATCTTTAAACAACGCTTTTTTGAAACCTGCATAATCATTATACAATTTTTTAGTAATATCTTCTTCTT
>JBDLWG010000395.1:0-11020 GCA_039804385.1 Bacteroidota bacterium | reverse complement strand
GGAACGCAAACCGAGCCATCAACTGATTTTCGTTTTCCGCCGTCCCGAACCGAATCACGATAGGGACATACCGTTGCAATTGGGATTCGTTTTCAGGGCGCAAGCGCGGCAGGAGTCCCGCGTGGAGCAACGAGGATTTCCCATAACCCGATTTCCCGTATAAAACCGTCAGTTTCTCCGCGAAAACCAAGGCAGTGAGTTGATTGATTTCGGCATCCCTGCCAAAAAACAACAGCGATTGCGCTTCTTCAAACGGTTTGACGGCGCGATACCGATAGATGGTTGGTTTCATGCGTCTTGGATTTGACCAGCGTAAGTGAGGATTGCGTAAGCGATGCGATTGATTTCGACTTCTAAATCTTGAAAAGACGCGGTTTTACGCTGTTTCGATTCGCGCCAACCCGCATAACGACTTTGTAAAATCGTCAGCGCATCGGGGTCTAACGCGGCATATTGATTTTGGAGCAGGTCGAAAGCCTGTTCGAATTGTTTTTGGGCAACGAGTTGTCGGATTTGGATTTCGGCGGGCGAAGCGTCGTCGTGTAACGGACGCAGGATTTGAAGTTGTTCGCAAGCGCGAAAGAGGTGTTCAAAATCGCTGCGAGCGTCGGCGAAATGTTGGATATTGAATTGTTTCATGACGAAATCTTTGTTTGTCGGACTGACGGGCGAGTAAATGGGATAATTATGATTTTTATCATCGAACGCCCCATCTAATTGGTTCAAGAAATGTAAAAAAACTTGCAGATACCAGGAATCCAATGGAAAACCAAGCAGTAAAAAATGATTGGCTTTTTGCAAACAACTCCGTATCTCGGCAGGAATCCCGATTTTATCGAACAATTGCGCCAATAATTGCGCCAAATCATACCGATCTAAGATCACCGAATCTAACGCATCTTCCGTCGAACCGCACAAATTATAAATCATCGGCTGTTCACAAGTCGGTGGATGAGGCGGCGACGGCGACGCAGGTTTATACTTGGTGGAGAGGTAATCAAACGAGACCGTTTGCGCATATTGAGCAAACGCTTTGACCAAAAATTTATCGGGATTCAAATTCAAGATCAACGGAAACGGGACAGCGACGAGTTTGCGCAATAAATCGGCATCGGGCAACCACTCGCGGGCGGACAACGTTTCTTCGATGCTTTCCATCGCGGTTTGCTTCATCGCCATGCTTTTGAACAAAAATAATTGGTCGGCGGCGTGATAATGCGGTAAGGTTTCGCCCAATTCCGTTAAAATCGCTTGATGCGTGAGTTGGCTCAACGGCATTTCGGGTGCTTGCGCGTTGCCTGTCGAATAAAACGGGATGGCATTCGGACCGAGAATTAAGATGGTGCGTCCTTTTTTTAAATTTTTTGCGATGTGGAGCCAATTGTGCGCCATAAATGAGGTTTATTTTTCTAATAATTTGCGAATTGTTTTAATATCCCGTTTGTGTTGGGCAGTAAGAATGCCCGCTTTTTCAAATTCTTGTACGTAAAACTGAAATTTGAACTTAACATTCGTTCGTTTTTTCAAATTTTGGCATTCTGCAATAGCCTCATCCATTTTTCCTTGCAATAAAAGTGTGAATATTAAACTTACGGATAAGTCTATATTGCTATTTAATTTTATGTCTTCTCGAATAAATCGTTCTACCTCCTTAAATTCACGGCAGAAAAAGCCTGACCAAGCACAGTTATTATAAACATCAGACAACAATGCTTTATTTGCCTTCAATGCCGAATCTGAAGAATTTTTTATGCTGTCTATCAAAATACGCGACAAATAATATTTTTTAGTATGATTCGATTCTATTTGTATAGAACGATAAAACGATTGAGTGAAATTTTTATCTGTAATAACTTGACAATCAAGCATTTTTGCTTTTATTTCTATTTGTTTTGAGTATGGAATCGCATTATTTGATAAATCTAAATACGCAAGTTCCGTTAAATTAGTAATATCAGAAGGCAAATCCGTAAGATTATTTTTCCTTAAATCAAGTATTTTCAAGTGAACTAATTTCGTTATATCATTCGGTATTTGAATCAATTCATTTCCAGATAAATTAAGTACGGTCAAATTTACCAATTCACCGATTTCATTTGGTAATTTTTTGATTAAATTCTCTTTGTTATGAGAAATCATTTCCTCTTTATTGAGAAGCAGAATTTTTAACTGTTTATTTTGAAATACTTCTTTGGGCATTTCTTTGAAATACTTATTTCTCAAATCTAAAGCTAAAACCTTGCTATTTAATTGACTTATATCCTTGACTACTTTATATTCCCTACCAGTTGTATCAATAAGTGCATAATAAAAGGTAGGAATTTCGAGATTACTCGAAATAAAATTGGATGGAAGCGTTACTTTCGCAAACCCATTGGCATCAAAATTATCTGCGGCATCGTATTTAAACTCAATTTTAATATTTAAATCCTTATCTATGAAACCATATTTGCGCAAGTTGCTATCATAAGATAGTCCAAATTTGCCATCATAAAAATAAATACGGTCAAGGACAATTTGTAATTTTTTACGGGCGCTATCAGATTGTACCCGCGCTTTTTCAGCTTCATATTTCGCTATTGCTATTACATCATATGCCTGCTTGATTTTAAGATAAGATCCGTTTATTTCACTTTTCATTTGTGTTGCGATATCCATTAGTTTTTCTGTTTTCTGTTTCTCTTGTTCTGCTATATCTCGTGCGCTATCTGCTTGCATTAGGGCGATTTCTGTCCGTTTTTTTTCATTTTCAGCGATATTTCGTGCGCTATCGGCTTGAGCGAGAGCGATTTCCGCCCGTCGTGCCTGTTTTTTGGCTTCGGCTTCAGCGGTTAGGGCTTTGCGTCTTTCGCCTTCAATGGCTTTGAAAGTGCGTTGTCGGAGGTTTTTGAGGATAGCCTTATTTTGCGGAGCCGCCGCGACATCATAGCCTTCGGAGGCATCCAATTGGTTCAAAATGAGTTCATAATCCTTTTTGGGCGCGTTCAATAACCGATTGACTTCGCCGATCACGCAGTCAAAAGTGGCACACGGGTTTTGCGCCCACACGCCTTGCCCCAAGCAACAGGCAATCCAGATCCAATGCCATTTC
Organism: Bacteroidota bacterium; assembly: GCA_039804385.1. Lineage (GTDB taxonomy): Bacteria > Bacteroidota > Bacteroidia > Chitinophagales > Saprospiraceae > JAAFJT01. The sequence goes on along the minus strand of JBDLWG010000395.1, from coordinate 7,929 downwards.
ATCATTCGCTTTTTGCACCCAAATTACGCATTTTTGCGGAATGACAACTCTTTTTTGAAAAAAAAGAAGGGTAAGGATTCGCACTGCGAGTAGGGGAACTCGTTGTGACAAAAGATAAATCATTGATTATCAATCCCGAAGGGATGCTACTTTGGTAATAGTAGCTTCAAAATTGAAAATCAATGATTTACGTATTAAGATTCCACACGCTTAGGAGTGTAATAATTCCTAAAATTCCAACATTCTTACGATACGATATTAAACAATTCTAATATCTTACAAGCCGCTTTCGGAATCACCGTTCCTGGTCCAAAAACGGCGGCAACCCCTTTTTCATACAAAAATGCGTAATCTTGTGCAGGAATCACGCCGCCCACTATCACCATAATATCGCCGCGCCCCAAAGTCGCCAATGCTTCAATCGTCTCAGGCACTAAGGTTTTATGCCCCGCCGCCAACGACGAAATCCCCAAAATATGGACATCATTTTCAACGGCTTGCCGCGCTGCTTCCATCGGCGTTTGGAAAAGCGGACTGATATCCACATCAAAACCAGCATCCGCAAACCCTGTCGCAATCACTTTCGCACCCCTATCATGTCCATCTTGACCCAATTTTGCCACCAAAATACGCGGACGGCGACCTTCCATTTTGGCAAACTCGGCGGTCATGGTTTGCGCTCGTTTAAAATCTTCATTGCTGCGAATCTCTCCTGCGTAAACACCTGATATTGAACGAGTTACAGCCGTAAATCGACCCCAAGCGACTTCCATCGCATCCGATATTTCACCCAAAGTAGCCCGCAATCGCGCTGCTTTCACGGCGGCATCTAATAAATTGCCTTGACGCGTACGGGCGCATTCGGTCAAATCCGCTAAGGCTTTTTCAACAGCTGCGGTATCTCGAGTTGACTTAATGTGTTGAATACGAGCGATTTGCGATTCCCGAACCGCAGCATTATCCACATCTAAAATGTCAATCGCTTCTTCTGATTCGGGTCTAAACAAATTGACCCCGATAATGAAATCTTTGCCGCCATCAATTCGAGCTTGTTTGCGGGCGGCGGCTTCTTCGATGCGCAATTTGGGCAAACCTGCCTCTATTGCTTTTGCCATCCCACCCATAGATTCCACTTCTTGTATCAACTCCCAAGCGCGGCGAGCGATTTCATCTGTTAAAAATTCTATATAATAAGCACCGCCCCAAGGGTCGGTTGCTTTGGTAATTTCACTTTCTTTTTGAATAAATAGTTGGGTATCGCGGGCAATTTTAGCAGAAAAATCGGTGGGTAATGCAATCGCTTCATCCAAAGCGTTTGTGTGCAACGATTGAGTACCGCCCGCCACTGCTGCCATCGCTTCGATGCACGTACGCGCAATGTTATTAAAAGGGTCTTGTTCGGTTAAAGACCAACCTGATGTTTGACAATGTGTTCTTAACGCTAATGATTTGTCATTTTTAGGATTGAATTGTTTGACAATCTTTGCCCAAAGCAATCTTGCCGCCCGCATTTTGGCGATTTCCATGAAATAATTCATCCCAATCCCCCAAAAAAAAGACAATCGTGGGGCAAAATCGTCTATATCCAAACCCGTTTTCAAACCCGTCCGCAAATATTCCAAACCGTCCGCTAACGTATAAGCCAATTCAATATCTGCCGTTCCACCCGCTTCTTGAATGTGATAACCACTGATACTGATAGAGTTAAACTTAGGCATTTTTTGTGCTGTGTAACCAAAAATATCGGCAATGATGCGCATCGAAGGCTCGGGCGGGTAGATGTAGGTATTGCGCACCATAAATTCTTTTAAAATATCGTTTTGAATCGTCCCTGTTAATTTTTCGGGCGAAACGCCTTGCTCTTCGGCGGCAACAATGTAAAATGCCATGATTGGAAGCACCGCCCCATTCATCGTCATGGAAACCGACATCAAATCTAAGGGTATTTTATCAAATAAAATTTTCATATCTTCTACTGAATCAATCGCTACACCCGCTTTGCCGACATCACCTTTGACGCGTTCATGCGTGCTGTCGTACCCGCGATGCGTGGCAAGGTCGAAAGCTACTGACAACCCTTTCTGACCTGCCGCCAAATTGCGGCGATAAAACGCATTGCTCGCTTCTGCGGTTGAAAAACCAGCATATTGGCGAATCGTCCAAGGTTGTGTGACGTACATGGCACTGTACGGCCCCCGCAAAAAGGGTGGAAGCCCTGCTTGGAAGTCCGTATGGGGCCTTTTTTGAATGGATTCAGGGTCAAAAATGGCAGGAATCGTGATTTTTTCAGGCGTTTCCTGTTCGACAATCGCTTGATTCGATTGTGATTTGAATAAGTGGAAGTCTAATTTGACTTTTTTAAATTTGGACATGATTACGGGCGTTCTTTTTTGATACAACAAAATTACGCCTTTTTGGGAAATAACAAATATAGAAATCTATATATCTTGATTTATTTTGAAAAGCATCAAATGTTATAAAAAATAAAATTTGTTAATGTTTAAAACAAAATTTGGACACACGGTGATTTTGCAATAGATTTGCATTGTCATTCTATCAGAAAACAAATCATTATGGGAAAATCAAGGAAAAAGAAAGCGTTGAAGCCGCAAGGTAATTTGTATGATAAAATTTTTAAAGAAAATGCAGAATCGATTTTTATTCCCTTAGTGGAGGAACGTTTAGGGGTGAAAATCCAACAATATACGCCCCTCAAAGAAAAAATGCAGACTACCATTGAACGGGAAATGGATTTTTTTTATGAAGTCTTGACCGATTCCGCAGAAACCTTTATCTTGCACTTGGAATTTCAAACAGAAGATGATCCAGAGATGTTGGCTCGGGCGCAAGAATATCATGGCATGGCGTATCGACGCAAAAAAATGGAAATCCGTCATGTGGTGGTTTATTTGGGTGCGGCTGCGTCCAAAATGGAAACGCAATTGGATGAAAAATTCATTTTCAAAGGATTTGACTTGCTCCAAATCCATGATTTGGATACCCAACAATTGTTGAGTTCGCAAGTGCCACAAGTTGTTTTATTAGCAATTTTGTCCAATTATCCCAAAGAACAAGCTGAATCCGTTTTACGATTGTTGGTTAGACAACTCCGAGTATTGAGCAAAAATAAAAGTGAGTTGTCGCGCTATCTGAAACAATTGATGATTCTGGCACGCATTAGAAAATTAGAAGATTTAACCATTAAAATCGCAGAAGAAATGCCCATTGTTTATGACATTCAAACAGATTACCTTTTTCTAAAAGGCATTGAGAAAGGTATTGAGAAAGGTATTGAGAGAGGTATTGAGAGAGGTATTGAGAAAGGTATCGAACAGGGTATCGAAAAAGGAGTTGAAAAAGGTATCGAAAAAAGTCAACTTCTTTTTATTAAAAGCCTTTTAGCAAATACGGATTTTTCAGATGAAAAAATGGCTCTATTAGTAGGGTGTAAACTCGAAATCGTGCAGCAAGTCCGAAATAATTTAGTGATTGCTACGCCGAAACGAACCAAAGTGGTCAAAAAACGAGTGAAGCCGCAAGCAAAAGACCTGCTTTGATGATATTAGATATACATCTCCTACGTCATTTGTGCCATAAACTTGCGTCAAGTTTCAAACTTGACGCAAGTTATGCTCGCATTTATTTACAAATCATTTAGGAATGGTTACATCGGTTTCTGCACGTTTGGCACGACTTCGACCCACATGCCAGGTTGTCGCGCCGCAATCGTATTGTCATACATCGCTTCACACGCCGTTGTTGGCAAATAATATTTGCCCAAATACGCCGCATTCAACTGGACTCGATACGTATGCGATTTGCCTGCGGCAATGTCGAAATACGATAACACGCGGTCATCCCGAAGGTCTTGATATTCTGGAATTGCGGTATTGGTGTAAGTTGTCAATCGATCCATCCGCGCATTGTGGATTTCCCAACCTGATGGAAAAACTTGTGTCAATGCCATTTCTTTATAACCTTTGCCCAATAATCCGGGATTTGTCACCGTTACTTCGGCAATGAAATCCGTTCCTTGTGGAATGGATGCAGGATTTAAAACAGTGCCTTTCAACGTTTTATACGCAACTTTTAATTTTAAATTATTCGCTGCAACCGTTTGGTCTCCTGTTGCAGGTTGTCCGCGCTGTACGACACGCACGAATAATTGACCTTTGCCCGTATTTTTCAAACCCACTTTATGACTGCCATCCGCAGGTAATTTGACTTGCATCACCGCATTTTTGGGCGATGAACTGCCTGTTTTGCCGTCAATATCGTAATTGAACGAAAAGCCGCCCGTACTCGCATTGCCTACAAATTTCGATGCCGCCAATAAGCCATACGCTGTTGCCTGTGTTGAATACCAATCGCCCGAACTCAACCCGCGACTCACCGTTTGCAACATGGATAATGCTTTATTTTGCTCGCCCATTAAGGTCAATGTCTCTAAAATCATCGCTTGGTCGCGCAAATCAGAACCATACGTATAAGACATTTCTCTATATTTTCGCACTTCGGTACTTGCCGTTGACACAATTTCTTTCGCCACTTCTGCTTTTCCAATCAAAGCATAAGCCGCCGCTAAACGCCATTTGGCAGCATTGGTTAAACCTTTGCGTTCGCGTAAAGCGTTCATGGAGCCAATTTCTGCCTGTTTTGCCGCCGCTAACGTATATAAACGATAGGTTTGATTCAATTCGGCACTTTCATTCGACCAAAATTCACCATTATCAGGCGTATTCGGTTTGTTGACAGGCGGCGACCATTTGCGCGCCATGCGTTGTTGATGTGTAATCCATCGTTCCAAAACGGTCGGCGGCAAAGCATAACCTGCATTTTTGGCTTCCAATAAAAAATGTCCAACATAATTGGTTGACCAAGTATCCACATTTTCATCGCCTGGCCAGTAGCCAAAACCACCATCTGTATGTTGATATTGTTTCAACTTTTCAATGGCGGCTTTGATGTTATTAGCGGCAACTTTCTTTTGTTCTTCGTTGAGATTCAAGACTTTATCCGCAAAAATTTGTGGAAACGCTGCCGAAGTCGTCTGCTCCACACAACCATGTGGATATTGCAATAAATACGTCAATCGCCGAGACATATCAATCGGCGGATAATTACTAACTTCCAAAGTCGCCTCATTCGACCCCGCCGTACCAAGTGCATTGTAAGGCAATTCCCATGATTGACCCGCAGGAACCACCGTTTCTTTCACGTCCGCAATCATCGGATTGGGATTCCGAATTTCCATTTCAATCTCCTCTGTTGCCGATTCGCCATTGCCTGAAGCCGTGATTTTGAATTTAGCAATCCCCACTTTTTCATTGACTTTGAAATCAAACGCAACAATTTCATCGCCAGAACGAGCAAAATTGATACTTTTGGTCGTTTCGCCACCCCAAGTGACACGTCCAGTGGTTTCTTCGACCTTCACCGTTACGTTTTTCACTTTGTCTTCCATCGCAAAAACATTGACAGGCAATTTCAATTGCTCGCCCGGACCCAAGACCCGCGGCAAAGTTGCCAAAATCATCAACGGTTTTTTCACCGCCATCGTTTTTTCACTCGAACCATACGCGCCCGCGCCATCGCTCGCAACCACCATCGCCCGAACCGAACCGACATAATTCGGAATCGTCACGGTATGTTTTTTCGTACCGCCTTCGGAATAAAACGGACCTAAATTCATCACCACTGGTTTGAAACGATTCGCTTTTTGCGCATTTTTAGGTTTCGCAAAACCGTCTCCACCGATATTTAAAATTCTTTCCATTTGTCCACCTTGCGCACCCAAAACTTGGTCGTATAAATCAAAGGTTTGAACGCCCAAAGCCTCCCGCGCATAAAACACATCCCAAGGATTCGGCGTTTTAAAACGCGTCAAATCCAACAAGCCATCATCCACAATCGCAATCGTATAAGCCATGCCTTTGCCCGACTTTTCGCTGACTTCAATCGTCACTTTTTCTTCGGGTTTCAACACATCAGGACATTTTACAATGGGTTCTAACCGTGTTTTTGGGTCTTCTATATGTAATGGTTCTACGCCATACATCCGAATCGGCAAATCATTTTTCACCTGATTGTGCGGTTGCACCACCGTAATAAACGCATACGCCGTCGGAGCCATTTCAGGAGTTGCCTTCATGGAATATTTGGTCATGCCGCCGCTTTTGACCGAAACCCATTCAGAACTCAATACTTTTGAACCATTTTCAATCGAAACCAATACTTTTCCTGCTTCTGCGGTCGGAATATTCAACTCAATCGACTCGCCTACTTTAAAATTGGGTTTGTTGACTGAAAAATTCAACATCGCCGCCGCATTTCTACTTTGGTCACTGTTCTCCTCATCGTCATCCCAAGGATAACCCGCGTAAAAAAAGTCGCCTGTCGAGTGACCACTGACCGCATCCGTCACAAAAACCATATATCGCCCCCACTCTTTTGGAGTCGTCGGAATCGTGGCAACACCCTTATCATCCGTGCGCAACGTCTCATGTTGCAAGATTTTTTTCACCGTTCCAGAACTGAAATCGGATTGGTCATCACTGCCATTTTCCCACCACCACCGCCAATCGACGCGGTAAATATTCACATCCAAACTCCGATTGGGCATCGGTGCGCCGTTTTTATCGACACAAACCATTTGAACGTTAGCCGTTTTATTTAAATCAAAACGCTTTTCACCATATTTGTTTTTGGGGATTTTAATGCCCGCATACGCTTGAAAAGGCGAATAATCCACCACAAAATAGTCGGAACTAAAATCGCCACCCGCTTCAAATGCTCGAATTTTAAAACCCGCTTTCATCTTTCCGGGAGCCGTAGTTGCTTTTGGCAATGCACCTGTGACGGTTGCCAAGCCATTTTCATTGACCGCCGCATCGAACACGACTTGTGGTTCTGCTTTGTAACTCCTTGTTGGAGCGTCAAATACATATTCTTTAAATTTATCAAACTTTGTTGGAACGGAATTTAAAACCACTTCCACTTTTGCTTTCAAGTTTTTGGCAACTGCCCCATGCAACCAATTCAATTGCAACGTACCATTCAATTTTTCATCGCCTGCGGCAATTTCTTTTTTGCCAAAATCCAAATTGATTTTCAACCGATTGGGTTTAACCGTTTCAATTTTAACAGGTTGTGAAAACGTCGCACCACCGACTTTGACATCCGCCCGCCAAGTGCCTGTGGGCGCGTCCGTGCGCGTTGCAAAATGCAATGGATAAATATTTTTAATATTTTGAATCGCCGTAGAACGATGTTGCAAAATGCCTTTTGAATCATACAATTCAAGTTGAATCGGGTAATTTTCAGGCAATTTAGCATTTTTATCTTCCAACACAAAATTCAAAAACAAGGAATCGCCTGGTCTCCAAACACCTCTTTCTCCATACAAATAGCCTTTCAAACCTTTCTGCGCTTTATCACCCGAAACATCGAAACGACTGAGGTTCAAGGAGTTAGCATCCGAAATAGGCAAATAACCTTGTTGGTCTCCCGAGTGCGCAAGGATGATGTACGGCTTGCCTTTGACCTCAATTTTTGCCGTTCCATTGCCATCTGTAGCCGCCGTAGCCAACAATTGGTTTTGACCATCAATAAAATCTAATTTAACATCTTTTTTAGGTTCGGTCGTCAATAAATCTGAAACGACTACGAAAGTCGAACCGTCTGTGCCGCGTTTGGCAATAATACCGAGATTGGAAGCAATCACATTGCGGCTGATGAAGCGATGACCGCCATAAATATCGTAATTTTGTGGACAAGCATTTTTATCATTTTCATCGGATGATTCTCCATAATAATCCATAATCGACTGAAAACCTTCGCCTTCTGGATCCACATCGTTATTGATTGCCATGCCTGCATGGGCATCTTTGCCCGCATTGCAAGGCATATTCGTATCACTCGCTTTGAAGC
>JBDLWG010000394.1:0-10111 GCA_039804385.1 Bacteroidota bacterium | reverse complement strand
GCGGCGGCAAGGGTTTCAACCGTCGGATAGGTTTCAATAAATTTTTGATAATAGGGCAACCCTTGTTCGACCCGCGTTTGTTGCAAAATAATTTCCGATAACCAAATCCGATAAGGATTTTGCTCGCCACTCCAAGGCATCGAACGCGGATGAGCATCATGCCAATGTAGTAAGGTTGTTGTAAAAAAAAGATTCATTATCAATGATTAAAGAGCAAAAGATGTATTAATATTTTAATAATTTATCAATTGCGATAGCTACTTTTTCAATGGAAGGCATCATCGCTTGTTCTAATACGTCATTTAATGGAACGGCTGGAATATTGGGCGAACCAAGCGTCCGCACAGGCGCGTCCAAAAATTCAAAACAATGCTCTTGAATCCAACCCGAAAGGCTTTGCGCAAAAGATGGATGCACCGCTTCTTCTGTAATCACCAAACATTTGCCATGCTTTTGAACGGTTTTTAAAATTAAATTTTCATCTAAGGGGCATAAAGTGCGCAAATCGACAATTTCGCATTGTCCTTCAAATTGTTTTGCGGCATTCAATGCCCAATGAACACCCATTCCATACGTGATAATTGCCAATGAATTTTTGGCATTATCATCTGATTTCAAAACAATATTTGCTTTTCCAAAAGGCAACACGTAATCTTCCGATGGTTCAATAGTTTTAGCGGCTTCCGTACCGCGCACTTTAGACCAATATAAACCTTTATGTTCAAAAATAATCACAGGATTTGGGTCATAATAAGCCGCTTTGAGCAACCCTTTTAAATCGGCTCCATTGGACGGATACGCGATTTTCAACCCGCGAATACTTGCAATCAAACTTTCAACGCTACTCGAATGATAAGGTCCGCCGCCATTGTACGCGCCAATCGGTACGCGCAAAATCATACTCACAGGATATTTACCATTCGTCAAATAACAAGACCGACTTACTTCCGTAAACAATTGATTTACAGCAGGAAATATATAATCCGCAAATTGCACTTCTACAATCGGACGCAAACCCACTGCCGCCATGCCCACCGTACTGCCGACAATAAACGCTTCTTGAATGGGCGTATTAAAAACGCGGTCATCCCCAAATTTCTGCGCCAAAGTTGCGGCTTCTCTGAAAACACCGCCCAATCTGCCGCCCACATCTTGTCCATACAACAAACATTCTGTATGTTTTTGCATCAATTCCTCTATCGCAAATAGAGCGCAATCAACCATAACTTTGGGCGTTCTGCCTGCGGGAGCGCGTTCACCGCGTTCTTCTGTAATCGGAGTGGGCGCGAAAATGTGTTCAAAAAGACTTGAAGCAAGTGGGTCAGGAGCCGCTTTTGCTTTGTCAAAATCCGCTTGAACCCCATTTTTTATTTTAATTTCAATATCATCCAAATATTGTTTTGAAAAATGAGGTTTTAAGTATTTTTGAAATTTCAAATACGGGTCTCGTTTGGCATGTTCCTCCAAATCATCCCGATACCATTCTTTGCGCACGCCTGACGTATGATGATTCAACAAAGGGACTCGTGCATGTACCAAAAACGGTCTGCGCTCTGCCCGCATGGTTTCAATAATTTGTTTTAAAACCGTATAAGATTCCACAAAATCACTGCCGTCAATGCTGACGGCTTCAATCCCGTTGAAACCTCGAGCGTATTCATAAGCATTTTGCGCCCGCGTCTCTGCGGCATTTGCCGAAATATCCCAACCATTGTCTTGCACCAAATACAAAATCGGCAATTGTTTCAAACCTGCCATTTGAAAGGCTTCTGCGACTTCGCCTTCTGTAATCGAAGCATCCCCAAAGGAACAAATGACAATTGGTTTATCCTGTTGATTATCAATAGGATATAAATTTAATTTTTCTTTATATCGAATGCCCAATGCCGCACCTGTCATCGGAATTGCTTGCATACCTGTTGCAGAAGATTGATGTGGAATTTGCGGTTTGTCGGCATCGCGCAAGGACGCATGTGCATAATACGACCGCCCGCCCGAAGACGGATCCGTTCCCCGCGCCATGAGTTGCAACATCAAATCATGCGGAGTCATGCCCGCCGCGAGCAACATCGCATCATCCCGATAGTAGGGCGCAAGAAAATCTTGTGGTTTTGCCAAAAGCCCGATGGCAATTTGCACGGCTTCATGTCCGCGAGAAGTGGCATGGACATATTTAGAAATATATTTAAAATTTGCTTCGTATAACTCGCTCATACTCTTAGCTGTAACAAGCAATTCATAGCCTTTGAGCAAGATTTCTTTGGAGATAGTAGGTTTGGTTTTGACCATTGGTTTTATTTAAAATTATAATATTTTTTGTTGTAACAAACTATAAAACGCAGGCAAAATGGATTGATTTTCATCCAATTCGGCTAAAAGTTGCTCATTAGACCACTCTATTTGATTTTCAAGCCAAATATCATATTGATTTTTGCGCATCTCATTCAAAACAGGATTATCTAAACCAAGCGTCTCTATCATATAACGCGCTTGGTTTTGTTCACTAACTGTTTTTAACGGATTGGGTTCAATTTGCCCTTCACTATCAAATCTGAAATAATTTGTAATCCCTTGATTTTCAGTTGGATTCAGAAAAATTGCATCATCATAGCTATTGTCTTTAACATGTCCACAAAATTGTCCTTTTTTTGCATCTGTAATGAATAAATTAAAACCTTCACACGAAATAATTAGGTTTTCAAACTGATAAGTTAAGTCAGGAAAATCTGCTTTTGGACGAATATGCTCTAAATGGGATTTTGTATCATCATCGGATTCCATTTTTGCTGGAATCTCTTGTTCGCAATAAGCGCAAAGTCCTTTTTGAACGCTCCACAAATGCAGATGTAACGCAGATTTGACTCGAACTCCGTCTAATTTTGCTCGTCCAAAACTTTTCCACTTCAAGGAAGCTAACACTTTTATTTTTACAAATTTGTCAAAAACGATACATCTATGTGATTTATCAATATACCTCATTTCGTTAATTCAACTTTTCGTTTCAAAAGCCTTAACTCATTGCGTAAACGCATCACTGCCATATCTTGTTTTCCAAAATCAATTGCAAGTGTATCTATTTGGTTTTCAAGGGTTACAAGGGAAGAAGGCGCAAGATTTAACTCTATTTCTTTCATAAAAGCATTGATTTTTTGAATCTTTTGTTGTGCTTCAAAACTGCGAATCGACGTACCCATGATTTCCGATAAAATCCGATTGGCATCCAATCCATAACTATTTTTATGTTCCGCAGCCATATTGAAAGCTTTGATTTTGCGTTTACCTTCCTCAACACCCAAGACAAAAACCGATTCTGGATGTACGGATGCAATCACTTGAGGTGAATGCGTTGCCAAAATCACTTGATTATTTTTGCCTATATTTTTAAAAAAAGCCGTAATTTTTTGTTGCCAAGTTGGGTGTAATGCGTCTTCTGGTTGGTCAACCAAAATCAATGTATTTTCTAAATTCAACTGATTTAGGATGAATCCCATATAATATAACATTTTTTCACCACTTGAAAGGTCTTCAAAATGAATCTTTTGTCCATTGATGCTTTCAAAAACCAATGCTTTATCGCTGACTTGGATTAATTTAGAATTTAAAGATAAACCTTCAAAAATTTTATTGAGGTCTTGAATCTGTTGCCTAAAAACTTCACGCGGTGGCGTATCAATATTGTCAAATACCTGCTTTTGAATGTTTGCTGAAATGTTTTTTTGAACTAATTTTTTATCCGTGTTAAACGAAGTGAGCAGGATATTGGTATCTGTTTTGGGTTCATACATTTTGTCGCTTGCGCAAATAAAAATACCTTTTGATTTTTCTTTATGTATATTGACATAGTGTGCAAATGTTTTCATATCACTTTCTGGCGCACTTTCTTTAAAACCAAAATGAATCCATTTTTTGTTACCGATTCCTTTATCGCGCAAATCTATATTGTCATCAAGTGTAATTCGTTCATGCGAAATGGATGGAAGAACCATTTCTAATTGAAAGGAAGTCGATTTATTCAAGGTTTCTTTTTTCAAAGTGCCATTGACCAAACTTTCAATCAATTCTAAAATCGTCGTTTTGCCAGAACCATTCAGTCCTGCCAAAACAATCGTATCCAAAATTTCACCCTTTTTATCCGTAAAATCCAATTCCAAATCATCAAATAATTTGTAATTACGGACAATTAATTTTTTGATTTTCATCTTTTTTGATTTAAAATTAGAACAAAATATTCTAAAAATGCTTGGTATACTTTACGCACGATGGTTTTGCGGTAGGGTGGATGTACGGATTCAATGGATTCGCACCGATTGGTACGGATTTTTTAAAAAAATCCGTACCAATCGGTGCGAATCCGTTGAATCCGTACATCCATCCTACCGCAAAACCACTCGACGCAATATAGTTGGGAAATAAATTTTTCGACTACAGTGCCTATTGTGATAGGCGTTAAAAAGTCAAATCAACTGCATTGACAATGATAACTTTGCCGTTCTCATCTGCAATGGCTAATTGCGCCCCTTCTTTTTGCTTTTTTTCTAACATTTTTTTAGCGGAAAACTCTAAACCTTCCAATATTTTTTTTCTTAATGTTATTAATGATTGATTATTCATGATAACTATTTTTAATTTTTATGAAAAGTTTTTCATGATAAATGGTTGTTATTTTGTCTTTTTCAACTTCCATCGCAAAAATAGGCTTTTTATTGGAATTGCCAAAAAGCATTACATTATCACAAATGGGCATGTATAATTCAAATAAATTATTTAAACCTCTATGATACCACCTTTCAAGAACCTGTTCTGGAATATTATGTCCGCCTTCAAGGACGCGAAAAGCGACTCTTTGTTTTGATATTATACGCAGCAGTCGTTTTCCCTGCGCCATTGCAACTTGCAATAATGTATAAATGTTTAATGTTTCTCATAATGTTAGATTGTAAAAAACAATATAGTATAACGTTTGGAGGGTTTCAAACTCTATCCATTACCCACAGAATCAAAAAGGTGCGTAGCACCGCAATATTTGTAGAAAATGGGATTCAAAACCGCATTTTCGAGGTGTGTAGCACCGTAACATTCCTTTTTTGCTACAAATATTGCGGTGCTACGCACCTCGAAAATGCGGTTTGTTGCTCGTTTTGCTACAAATGTTGCGGTGCTACGCACCTTTTTGGGTTCTGTGGGTAATAGATAGGGTTTCAAACCCTCCAAACGTTGTTGTCTGTTATTTAACTTCGACTGCTTACATTTTAGTTGCGCCCGAGAAAAGGCGTTCCCACCGAATGCCATTCGCAATATTGGCATTTTTCGTCGAAAACCAAATGAACAACGGTTTCCCTACAATATGGTCTTCTGGCACAAAACCCCAATACCGCGAATCTTCCGAATTATGGCGATTATCACCCATCATCCAATAATAATTTTGTTTGAATGTATAATTCGTTGATTCTTTGCCATTTATGAGTATTTTGCCATCTTTGATTTCCAATTTATTATGCTCGTATTTTTCAATCACACTCCGATACATGGCAACATTTTCAGGTGTAAGCGTTGTGGAAGCACCTTGTTTTGGAACGTAAATCGGACCAAAATTATCCAACGTCCATGTTTTGTAATGCGCTGTATCGTGCGGAAATAACACGCCGCCCCGACTTTGGCTCAAACTTTCTGTTTCAAAATCCGCTTTTACATTGCCTCCAAAGGCATTGACTGTAGCGGCTTGTGCAGGAGTCATATGATAAATTCCATTATTGCCATCTTGCAAATTGACCCCTAATTCGGACAATTTCTCGCTACTCACACTGCCCGCAATCCGATACCGAAACTGCATCCCTTTTGGATTCGGAGATGGTTGACTATTGATATGAATTTGGCGATTGCGAATCTCCAATGTATCACCAGCAACTGCTACACAACGTTTTATATAGTGGTCTTTTTTATCAATTGGACGAACTGTTAATTCCACATTAGACAATTCCGCGCCCATTCGCCGCATATCGCCGTAATTATACGTGCGTTCTGGACGAATCAAAACGCTATCGCCATCAGGATAATTGAAAACGACAGGCGTATTCCGCGCAACCGATTCTAATTTAGGCAATCGCGTATAAGACAATTGAGGTTTTGTCAAATACGATTCTTTATCAATATAAGGAATCCGATTGTGCAATAAAGGCAATTGAAACAACGTCATCGGCATCCGAATCCCGTAATGCGCCTTGCTCACAAATAAAAAATCGCCCACCAATAACGAACCTTCCATCGAAGAAGTTGGTATCACATAGGCTTCAATCAAAAACATGCGGATAAACGATGCCGCAAAAACCGCAAAAAAGACGGCTTCACCCCACTCCCGCAATTGCCCTTTTTTATAGGGATTGTCGCGAACTAACTGTTCGGTTTTCGCTTTCATGCCTTTTTGTTCGGCTTCGGCGATGGAATTGGCGTAAGCCTGCTCTTTTTCAAGGGTCGGACCTGTGTATTCCTCATTGCGCAACCACCAAAAAATTGCAGGATTGAAAAGCACCGCTAATGCCGTATGCCAAAACTTGTATTTGCCAAAAGACCGCACTAAATCCACTTTCATACCCGCGTAGGTGAAAATATTGACAATCGGAAACAGTAAATACGCTGCTTCCCAAGTCGGTTTGCCGATAATTTTACACCATTCGATGAAATTCAAGCCCGGAACGTAGGCTTTCCAACGGTCAACACCCGCTTTTTGAAATAAAGGCGCGAGCGTAACACAGGTCAACAGGTGTGTGATAAGGATGTACCAGAAAATAATCACTTGCTATTTTGTTTTAATTTATTGATTTAAAATGGTTTGAATTAGACCTTTCTAATTCAAAATTAGCTTGCAAAGGTAGTGTTATTTATAAAAAATAATCAAATTCGTTGCCTTGTAAATGCTCACAGGCCCGCGTAAAGCCTCCAATTCTTTCCCATTTGCGTCCAAAACGCGCAAAATATTGTAAGAACCCACATCTAAATTCAGAATTGCTTCTACCGTTTTATTCCGTTTTTTCAACAAATCAAAAATTTCTTCGGTAATCGCTGCCAAATTTTTACTCGCATTGATGGAAAAGATTAAATTATAAAGGGTTCCATCTTTGTCCGAAGCCAACACGTATAAACGTCGCTCGCGCAATTGATTCGGAGCGCGAGACAATTCAATTAATTGTTGATTGCCATGCGCCAATAATTGGGTTTGAAAAATGGTCGCTTTCGACGATTTTGCCCATTTGATGAGGTCTGAATAGTCAAAAAGCGTGTTGAGTGGATATAATTTTCGCGTTCCGCCTGGTATTTCGATGCCATCTTTTAAATTAGAAACCTTCATCGAACCATTTTTTTCAATCATCACAACGGCATGTCTTTCGGGTTTCAACACGGCATTTACAATATTCCCGTTGTCAATTGTCAAGCCTTCAGGTTGCTTTTCGGCATTCGTGAAGCCGCCTGTGGTGGCTAAAACCACATTTTTGACCCCAATCGTCTTAGAAAAATCGGTAAATCGATTGTATGCTTTGCCGTGCGCAAAATACGCCGCCTTCACCTGCGGACGCTGCATCCAAATACAATAACCGACTGTTTTGCCTTCCTCCTTGATGTTGAAAACTTCTACGCCATTTTGATTTTTACTTTTAAAATCACTGAGCGACAATTTGCTTTTTTCGGTCTTATCCGAAGTCACTTCTTGCAATTTTTTATTGAGTCTGTCCCAAAGATAATCCCATTGACCCGTTTTAATATTTTTTAATAACTTGTCCCATTCCGATTTTTCAATGGACAAATACACCTTACTTTTGGCTAAACGATTGATGGTTTTTTCATTATTTTCTTCCGAAATATCAAATTTACCACTTTTGAAAGCCTGTTCAATCGTCTGTGCCACTTTTCCAAGCACAAAGTAGCCTATCAATTGGTAAATCTCGTTTTCTTTCGATGAAAACTCCTTTTTTTTCGCCAGAAACATTTCGCCAATGCTAATTTTGGCATTCAACTGTTGCGTAGTGTTGATAACGGGGTAGATTTTCAAGAAGGCATCGCCCAAAGAAAATAAAAAATCATCGCCTACTCCGCCAATGCCACTTGAACTGCCGAGACCGCGTTGCGATTCCAACAATTCTCGGTGTTTTTGCAAGGTTTTAAATTCGGTAAAAGCAATTTTTTTCAAATACTCTTTGTATGGAAAATTGCTTATAAACGCCTCATTTGCGTCCGTCGTGTGCGCCATCAGATAAGAATCCATATCTGTGAACTGTGCCAAAAGGCTCATCGGCAACAGCAAAAGCCAAAAACTGAACAGTCGAATCATTTTAGTCGTTTTAAACATAGTTTTTAAGTGGGCAAAATTAGTGAAATTTAAACAACCCAAGTAAAATTAGTAGTTGGGAAATTTATTTCCCACGAATCAAGTGGGTTTTTCGGGAAATAAATTTACCGACTACAATGCCAAGTGCTTAAAAATCATTTTTTTATTTTTTTGAATCCCCAAAATATTGAAATGAAAAGTCTATTTTTGCTTCCGAATTTTGCCCACATGCTTCAATACTGTGAGCAATTAAAAATTATTAAAACCATTTTTAAAATTCTATTATAATGGCTATCAAAGAAATACATAATACTGTTTTTAATCATTTAAGAGAAAAATATCCCGACCTTCGTTTTACCTTGCGTAAAATAGACAAAGGCGGTCGGTTACGCAAAGGATATTGGTTTATAGGAAACGATGATTATTTAGCCTTTTCGTTTTGGCAAGGCGATGATTGGCAGCATAAGACACCTAATATTATTTTTTTAATTTATGCTAATCATAAAACGGTATTTGAATTAATGGATTACGAGAATGGTCAAAAAAGGCACTTTTTTGAGCAAATCTCGAAACCATTAAAAATGACCCCTATCAAACCAAAAATGGAAGGAGCCATAACACTTAAATGGCAACGCATGTATTCTGTCACAGATTACATTAAAGCATTAGATAATTTCATCAATAATGAAAAAGTGCTTATAGATACCTTTATTTCGTTTAATGGAAATTTATTGCCGCCAATTGATGAACTTTCATTTAAAAATAGCTTAAAGAAGATTGAACAATATAGGCAATCGGTACCCATGATAAATCCTATCAAAACAACGCAACCGATTCGTATTCAACGATTAAGTTTGACAAACATTACTCATTTTAATCATTTAGAAATCACTTTACATCCGCGAGTTACCTGTTTTCTTGGAGAAAATGGTTCTGGAAAGACCACTATTTTGAGAGCAATTGTATTTGGATTAGTTGGGTTTTCTAATACCGCTTTTGTCCGAGAAGATGTTGAAAAATTAAAATATGAACTGAACAATTTTCTCAAAATCGAAAAAGCGCAAAATGACCAATATGATTACGCTACAAATGGGGAAATAGCACTGTTTTATAATCAAAATAAAAAAAATATTATCAAATTTCACCCGTTATCAGAAGGCGTTGATGAAAATGGCGCATTGCGCAGAACCAATTCGGTCGAAATGGACGATTCGGAGAGTGATTTTGATGTTTTGGATGATAGTGGACATTTCAAAAATTTGGTGATTGCTTTCTCGCAAATCAAAAGCGATGATAATGGTTCCTCTAAATCTCAAAACGAAAAGGACAAAACAAAGTCCTCTTTGCGAGCGATTCATAGTTTGTTGTATAATCAACGCGATTCAAGTTTTTCTAATGTACAAGATTGGATAGCTCAATCATTTAGTTCCAATTATTCGGAAAATGAACGAAAACGTTCGATTGCTGTTTTGAAAAAAGCATTTGAACTGATGAGCGAAATTACAGGTCAAAAAATTGAATTAGGGGATATGAATCCTGAAAAAAAGGTGGTTCCGCTTATCAGAACACCAGATGCACCGAATGGAATTCCATTAGATTTGGTTTCTCAAGGTTATGAAAACTTGATTGGATGGGTGGGTTATTTGGTAAAACGGTTAGCCGAAGTAACTCCTGACGGGCAAGATTTTACACAAACACCTGCGATTTGTTTTATTGATGAGATAGATACGTATCTGCATCCCAAATGGCAACGCAATTTGTTGAAGGTATTGGTGGATTCATTTCCAAAAGTGC
>JBDLWG010000393.1:0-17193 GCA_039804385.1 Bacteroidota bacterium | reverse complement strand
AACGCATCTGCATGATTCAATGCCAAATCTGCTAATACTTTGCGATTCAAATCAATTTTCGCTTGAGTCAATTTGTGGATAAATACGCTGTATGACAAACCATATTGACGCACTGCGGCATTAATCCGCGCAATCCACAAACGGCGATAAGCGCGTTTTTTCAATTTACGACCGACGTACGCGTACATCATCGCATGATCCACCGCATTTTTCGCTACGGTATAAACTTTGGAACGAGCACCGAAATAACCTTTCGCCGCTTTTAAGATTTTTTTGCGTCTGGCTCTGGAAGCCACCGCGTTGACTGAACGAGGCATAATAAACACATTTTAGTACAACGAAGGGATTAACGATGTTGATTTTTTTAAAATCGATAACTCTTGTTCCTTCGTTCTCGTTAAAAAAAAATTTTTCGCACAAATGATTAATAATCAATCGATTCGATGAAAATTAATGATTGCTACCAAGACCTAACAAGGTCATTACTCTTGGTTGATCTGCGTCGCAAACCAATGCGGAGCCTACCAAACGCCCTTTGCGTTTGTTCGATTTTTTGCGCATCAAGTGCGAGTGATTCGCGTGAAAACGCTTCACTTTGCCGCCACCAGTGACTTTAAAGCGTTTTTTCGCGCTACTATGGGTTTTTATTTTAGGCATTGTATAAAAATTTTATAAATGAGTGCGCAAAGGTACGAAAAGCAATTGTATATTTCAAAATGATTTGAAAAAAATAATCGCCTCCTCCCCTACCCTATGCGTTGATTGCAGCAATACCCGGTAATTCTTTTCCTTCTAAAAATTCTAACATCGCACCGCCGCCAGTCGAAACGTAACTTACTTGGTCGGATAGATTCATCAGCGTCAAGGCTGCCACAGAATCGCCGCCGCCGACTAAGGAAAACGCGCCTTTTGCAGTCGCTTTTGCAACTGCTTGTGCAATGGATTTCGTGCCTTTGGCAAATTTTTCCATTTCAAAAACGCCCATCGGACCATTCCACAAAATGGTTTTTGATTTTAAAATCACTTTTTTAAAATCTGTAATCGCTTGTGAACCAATATCTAAGCCCATCCAATTGACAGGAATACATTCACTCGGCATGACACCTGTTCGAGCATCCGCCGCAAATTTATTAGCAACAATCGAATCCGCAGGCAAATAAATTTGAACCCCTTTCGCTTTGGCTTTTTCCAATAAATCTTTTGCCGCATCCAATTTGTCCAATTCACATAAGGAATTGCCAATCTCGCCACCTTGCGCTTTTATAAACGTGTAAGCCATCGCTCCGCCAATGATTAACGCATCTACAACATGTAACATACGTTCTAAAATCATAATTTTATCCGATACTTTTGCGCCGCCGATAATCGCTACCGCCGGTTTTTTCGCGTCGTTTAATAAACGATTTGCATTATCAATCTCTGCTTGCATCAAAAAACCAAAAGATTTATGGTTTTTATCAAAAAATTGCGCCATCGTTGCCGTACTTGCATGAGCGCGATGCGCGGTTCCGAAAGCGTCATTGATATAAATTTCGCCCAAAGCCGCTAAAGATTTTGCCATTTCGACATCCCCTTTTTCCTCGCCTTTGTGGAAACGCGTATTTTCTAACAATAATACTTCGCCACTTTTCAACGCAGCAACCGCTTTTTGCGCACTTTCACCCAAACAATTATCGGCAAATTGAACTGAAACCGATAATAATTTTGCTAAATGAGCAACTAAATGTTGTAAGGTATATTGTTGTACATTAATCGTTCCATCCGCATTCAACTTTTTCAACGGTCTATCGAAATGCGACATTAAAATAACCGCACCGCCCGCTTTCAAAATATGTTGAATCGTTGGAACCGCCGCACGCATCCGCGTATCGTCCGTAATGCGAAACGTCCCTTTTTCCAAAGGCACATTGAAATCGACGCGCACTAAAACTTTTTTATTTTTAAAATCAAGGTTCATATCTAAAAATTGTTTGATAAGAAATTAAAATCAATAAAAACAAGGGCGCAAAAGTAACGTTTTTTGAGCAAAAGCGATATATTTGAGGCTTAAACGATTCTAAAAAATCTATACTTATATGACTCTTGATAAAGAAAACAAGGTTTGGTGGACCGTCATGGTGGCTGCTTTGGGCTATTTTGTCGATATTTACGACATTCAATTATTCAATTTGGTGAGCAAAGCGAGCTTGAAAGGCATCGGCATCACCGATTTGGCGGAAATCGACCGTTTGGATTACGTCCTTTTCCTGCGACAAATGGCAGGCATGATGGTCGGCGGCATCGTTTGGGGCATTATTGGAGACCGATTTGGACGAAAATCCGTATTATTCGGTTCGATTTTAATGTACTCCTTAGCCAATATTCTAAATGGTTTTGTGAGTTCGCCCGAACAATATGCGGTTTTACGGTTTATTGCAGGATTTGGTTTGGCGGGTGAACTCGGTGCCGCCATTACATTGGTTGCAGAATTGATGACCAAAGAAAATCGAGGTTGGGGAACCATGATCATTGTGGCAATGGGCGCGTTAGGCGCAGTCGCGGCGGCTACGATAACTAAAATGTGTGGTCCGAATTGGCAATTAGCCTATTTCATTGGCGGCGGTTTGGGGTTAGCACTCTTGGCATTACGGTTTAGCACTTTTGAATCGGGGATGTTTGAAAAAATGAAGGCAACGAATGTATCAAAAGGCAATTTTTTAATGATTTTTCAAACCAAAGAACGCTTTTTGAAATATTTAGCTTGCATTTTATTGGGATTACCGATTTGGTTTTCGGTTGGCATTTTAATAAAATTCTCGCCCGCGATTGGCAAAATTACCCAAGTGACAGGAGATGTTAAAATTCCTGATGCAGTCATGGCATGTTATATTGGCATTTCTTTTGGCGATTTGCTGTGTGGGTGGATGAGCCAATTGTTGAAAAGTCGAAAAAAAATTGTGGTTTTGTATTTGATATTCGGCATTTGTACTATACTTACAATCTTGTTTTCCAAAGGATTATCGCCTGATAGGTTTGTATTTTTATGTTTTATTTTGGGGACTTGTTCGGGTTATTGGGCATTGTTCGTCACGATTGCCTCCGAACAATTCGGTACGAATATCCGCGCAACCGTCACGACAACCGTACCGAATTTCGTGCGCGGCGCGGTGATACCGATTACCTTATCCTTCAAAAGTTTAGAACCTGCGTATGGAACGATTCAAAGCGCGTCTATAGTAGGTACAATTTGTTTGTTATTAGCTTTTTTGTCGATTCTGTATTTGCAAGAAACGTTTGGAAAAAATTTGGATTATTTAGAATCTTAATATGAATCGCCAACGTCGGCGAGGTTGCAACCTCGCCGACGTTAATACGTTGATTACCAATTATTTACATTTTAATAGCTTATTCCCCTTTAATCACTTACTATTATTTTGAATCAAGAATAAGAACGGCTTTGCTTGATTTTTGTACAAAAATCAAGCAAAGCCGTTCTTATTTCCTACAATTCCCTCATTCCTGATTTAGAATAAACGATCACAAAATTTGGGTCATAGATTATTATTTTTGTAAAATTGAAAAATAAATTTGCTTCATACATATATTACAATTAACTTTGTTGCGCAGTAATATTACTTCAATTCGTAATTTTTATTATCCATTTCACAAAACTCTAATTGATGCAACACAAGTTTAAATTCTTCATGCGCTCATGCTCTCATGCTTAAGCGTTACCGTCCTGAGCTGTCATAAAACGCAGTTAGACCATACCGCAGAGCCGAACACCCAAACCCTTTCAACCGTCACCTTACGCTCCAAAAGCAAACAGAAGGGACAACAAGTGCTTGCCAAATGAAAAATGACATTAATATTAATTTCAATGAAAATAATTCAAAACGGTACTGGGCGCAATTGTTGGATGCTGTGAATTTGCATCATCAGTTTGCGAGACAAGACCGTATCAATCCTGCGCCCATAGGGTTGACCTGGTATGCTTTATGGTCTGATGAGTGTGGTAGCTTTTCAGCACCTATGTTGAGCCATATATCTATCAATGACTTTTCAATTGCTGCTTCCGTTCTGAATTTGACTTTTAATAACAACATCGTGATCAATGCCCCCAATCTTTTTCAGTTGTTCACAGGACTCTTGCCCAGCATTACCTCGCAAGAATCCAGAGCATCCACTCGAAGCCCCCATTATTCGGAAAGGTTGATGCAATGGTCTTTTCACGAATTGGCTCATGCGTCTTTCTTTATGAAAGTAGGACAAACCTATTGGATACGGGTGATAACGAATATTTTAGTAGCAGATGCTTCACTTTGTGGCGGCTATGGATGCGGGAACGAAATATTCGCAGGCGATACGCAATTAAATGAGGCATGGGCAGAGTTTTTAGGTAAAGAACACCATCGAAGAGTCCACCCGAATGGACAATGTGAAACAGATGGTAATACTTGGGTTGATTATCCTGCGGCGTTGGAAGATGACCGTTCTTTTCAAAATGATTGGATTCCAACAGGTGTCTTTTTTGACTTAATGGATGCTACGAATCTTACCGCAGAACGGAACGACCAAATTCAAGGTTTCACAATTGCTCAACAATATAATATATTCTCACCCAATATGCATAGTTTTTGCGAATATAGAGATCGATTCATTCAATTAAATCGCGGTGTAAGTACTGCCCAATTTAATGGCGTATTCACACAAAACGATTTTCTTAATTGTAGATAAAAAAAAAATGAAAAAAAAAATTTTTTTCTATTTAGGAATTTTAGGAGTACTGCAGGCATGTGACCCGCCTGTTGATTGCACAGACCCCAAATGTCTTAATAGTCCGATTATCGCAAAATTGAAAACAACATTGAGTGATACCAATATAATACTCCATGTAAGAGATACCTTGAAAATGCGATTCTATATTGCAGATACGATAGCAACGAATCAAGGTACGGTTTTCATAAAATCAGTTAGACATGGCTCCTTAGCGTTCGACTACTATAAAGTGGACACGATTATTAGTAAATCGGAGGGGATTACGGAGAACGCTAACTTTTTAATCCAAAAAGGGAAATTTGCAGTCCAGTCAACAGCAGTCGAATTTGATTATACTACTAAAGAATTAGCAATTGATTTTCTAATCTCTAAAAAAGGATATTACTGTATTCAAATGTCACCTCAAACGCGTCGTTTGGAAGTCACTGAAAAATCAGGCAAGGAATCTTTAATGATGTTTAATCCTGATTTTGAGGTGAATGATAGCCACCAGTATCTATACCTTTCGCGGATAGGAACGTTAGCGGATAGGATGGAGATGCAAGCTAAATTTGCCGAATTAAAAGAGCGCGGTATTGGCTGGTATTGTTTCAAAGTAGAATAAAACCCCTTTGTGGTTCGTTCTCCGTGAAAAATCCCTTGCAAAACCTCTTTTGTGAGGGCTTTTTACGTTGTTATTACAATTCTAATCATTTTTTATTAAAAATCAATATGAAAAAGAGCTTTTTTTTCTATTTGGGGCTTTTAGGGATACTACAAGCGTGTGACCCGCCTGTTGATTGCACCGACCCCAAATGTCTTAATAGTCCGATTCTCGCAAAATTGAAAACAACATTGAGTGATACCAATGCAGTACTCCATATAGGAGATACTTTGAAAATGAGATTCCAGATACCATAGAAACCAATCAAGGTACGGTTTTCATAAAGTCAGTTAGGAATGCTAAAAGAATAAAGTATCAAATTAAGCACAAATTTTATAAGACAATTTGGAGAACGCTTTCTGAAATTGAATCCTGTTGGGCGAACTCAAAAAAAAACCTTCCGCCCACCGCCAGGCTTTCGTTGTCGTTTCGGATCTCAATCCATTGGTGCGGGTGGGTTTTGGACTTCCTCAATGCCTTTGCGCAACGTTTTTGGGCTTAAATTCAATAATTGACCAATATAAGTCCGACCGCCCCAATCGAATTGGATCGCCTCAATCGCAGCATATTGACGACGATTTCGTTCGGATAAACGCTCATAAGGAAAAAAAATTGGTTTATTTTACCTTCACTTGTTGAATAGGTAACAATCACATGTGTTTGGTGGTGCATACTCAATTATTTAACAGGGTGAAAAAATTGATAATCAATAAGTTATGACAATCGCTCCTCTCAATCATGCTTTACTTATCAATTGACCGCGCAAAGGCATAACAATTTAGTTTGATTTGCAAACTAAGTTGTTATTTTTTTTTATTTTTTTAAAAAAATAAAAATTGAGTTGATGGATGTACAGATTTCACGCGATTTCCACGGATTTCACCTTCTTTACAATTCCAAATTCGTACATCCATCACCCTCTTTTCCTTTTGTCATGTACTAAATTTCTACACATAAAAATAATTTTTGTGTGGAATTTGCCCCCGCCTTTCATCTTCTAAAAGTTCAGATTCCTTTTTTAATTTAAAATTTTTAATCAGTATGACAAAGCAAATTTTATTAATCCTAAGTTTTATAGCATACTTGGGCGGAGCATTACAAGGTCAATCCTGTTGGCGTTCGGTATCCGTGGGAGCAGGACATGTGCTTGCCCTTAAATCCGATGGTACGTTATGGACATGGGGCTTTAACAATTTTGGTCAATTGGGTGATGGCACTTCAAGCGGATCCGTGATGACCAAGAGACCGATTCAAATCGGCACCGATAACGATTGGAAAATCATTTGTGCAGGAAGTTATTTTTCGATGGCGATAAAAAATAATGGGAGCCTTTGGTCCTGGGGTTATAATGGAGTCGGTCAGTTAGGCAATGGAAATACGACGGCTGTATTAATCCCTACCCGAGTGGGTACTGACAACGATTGGAAAACCATTTCGGCAGCATATGCTCATTGTTTGGGATTGAAACAGAATGGAACCCTCTGGTCTTGGGGCGATAATGTCGGCGGACGATTGGGGCATGGCAATTACATCTCTTACACCGTACCAACCCAAATCGGTACTTCCAATCAGTGGACGGTTGCCATTGCGGGAGACAACATTTCCATCGCTTTGACGAACCAAGATTCTTTGTACGCATGGGGTTCTAATTCTAATGGTTCCTTGGGGGTTGGTACGACGAATGTGGTCTTAGCACCCAAACGCCTTGTCACCACAGGCAGGTGGCGACAAGTAGATGCTGGAAATAATAGCATCATGGGTATCCAAATGGATGGTTCTTTATGGGGATGGGGTCAAAACAACTTGGGTGTTTTAGGTTTGGGAAGTGCTTTCCTAACGAGTGCTCCAATCACGATGCCTACCCGTGTGGGTACGGATAATGATTGGATTCATATCTCAGTGGGTAAAAATAACCAAACTTCGTTTGCTTGTAAAGCGGATAAATCCATTTGGGGAGCTGGTTCAAACAATTCTGGACAGTTAGGTGATAGTACCATCATTAATAGACCCGAGTTTAAAAAAATTATCAATGCTGCGCTTACGCCCTTTACGACTCGATTTTCAGGTGGTTCGATGGCAGTCATTCGTTCCGATAGCTCGCTCTGGATGACGGGCGATAATACGTATGGACAACTCGGCAATAATACTCAGATCGCTCGAAACGTGTTTGCCATCGTTCCGTGTGGCACGACTGCAGCACAAGAGGTCGAAAAGATGCCTTTATGGAGTCTGGTTCCCAACCCTGTGACGGATGCTTTTTACCTCAAATCAGACGATGCTCAAGAATGTATTCTTAAAATCGTCAATACGACTGGACAAATCGTATTACAAGGGGTCTATCAAACACAACAATCCATTGATATACAATCCTTGCCCGCAGGTTTTTATACGCTCATAGCGAATCATCAACGAATTAAATTTGTTAAAAATTAGGTCTAAAAGAAAATCGGGGCAATCTGCATAGATTGCCCCGATTTTCGGGTTGCAACCTCGACGATTTTGGCGCATGTTCAACAATAAAATTTGGATAAAAAATCTCGCGGTCGAAGTCTTTTTTATGCTCTAACAATAAAATAATCCGCATTTCCTGTCCTTTGAAAAAGCACATAATGTTATTCGATAATTTGGATATGAACGCTTATCTTTGCACTAAGAATACTTTTGCTTCATTTCTTACAGATTGATTCTCAACAACTTGTGCCAAGCACAACCAAACCCTATTTTCGACTTACAAGGTATTACATCCCCATTAAAAACAGATCAACCACAAAAAAGTAAACTCAACAACTGTTCCTTAATGTTAAATAATCAACAACAACGTTTGGAGGGTTTGAAACCCTCCAAACGTTATACTACCTTGAAAATCAACTTTTTAGTTTGTCTTGTTTGGGTCGATTCTGTAACGACTTAACTTGGATTCCAAGTTATTTTTTCAGTTGTTTAACCAATTCCCAAGTGACAATGCCAACTGTGACTGCAATATTCAAGGAATGCTTGGTTCCAAATTGGGGGATTTCAATCGCACCAACCACATATTTCAAGGCTTCTTCGCTGACTCCTTCCACTTCATTGCCAAAAATCAACGCATATTTGGCATTTTTATCTATTACAAAATTTTGTAGGGAAATACTATTTTCAATTTGTTCAATGGCATAAATCGTATTGCCTTCTGCTTGCAAAGTCTGCATCGCCATTTCAACCGATTGGAAATGCCGCCATGCGACACTTTCGGTCGAACCTAATGCCGTTTTTAAGATTTCTCGGTGCGGCGGTTGCGCGGTGAAACCACATAAAATGAGTTCTGTCACTGCAAACGCATCGCCTGTCCGAAAGGCAGAGCCGACATTCAATGCAGAACGTACATTGTCTAAAACAATCGTTATCGGTAATTTTTCAATCGTTTTAAAAGCATCTGCACTCAAACGGTTTAATTCCGTCATTTCTAATTTGCGCATAAATCATTGATTGTTAAATAATTAGAGTTGAAAAGTTAAACCCAAATCAAAAAAATCCGTTTGCCTTGACTTGTAATCCACTCATTTGACCAGTTTTTAGTTTCTGCATGGTCGAAAATTAATAAATAACCTTCTGACAGTTGTTGCGATTGTAAATAATCGGTCAATTGAATCAAGCCTTTTTCATGTAATTTGGGTCCGCGCCAAAGTTTTAATTCAGCGATATATTTATGTTCGTAATACGTAATGACCACATCTAAACGTTTTTCCTCTGAAATCTGTGGCTCTTTGAAATCATATCCTGCGCCATTGATAATGGGTTTCAAAAAGGCTAAAAATACGAGTCGAGCATGTTTTTCCAAAAAATCGCGGTCTTTTCGATTGTATTCGCGTTTCATAAAGGATTGAAAACCCAATAAAACCGCTTCCATATTCAAGGTTCTATCATCATTTCGATAACCGCTTCCAAAATCAGTACTTCGTGGTAATGCCGTCGAATATAATTTATCAATCATATAATTGACCAATACTTCATTATAAATGCGGTTGTGAATCGCAATGCGCCCGTTTTTTTCCACAAATAAACCATACATCACCGCCAAATCCGTCATGGTATTGTGAATATTGAACGGACGGCGTTCATTTTCAATCGCAATACTGTAAACAGCATCGTAGAGATGAGGATTATTTTCGAGATTTTTAATTTGGGTCTCAAAATTCGTATTCTTTTCTTTCACCATGAGTTTGGCAGCCCTATCAAGGTCTTCTAACGTCCAATCTTGGGTTTTTTTAGTAGGCAAAATATCTTCATCCATGATTTTACACAACCGACTGACCAAAAACGGATACCCTGACGTATAGTAAAATAAGCCATAACTCATGGCTTCTATATCCATTTCAACCTGCCTTTCCTGCTTATAATCGGCTAACATAGGTTGAATTTCAGGCGGATAAAAATTCATATCCACTTTAAAATCGGCTGCAATATTCCAAGGTGAGTTATATTTTTGCTCCGAATCGGGTCGAATTTTCATTTTCAATGATTTTACATCATGCACACCCGCCAATACGACCGAATGAAATGTGGGCAATTCATCTCTGGAAAGAAATTTATTGCGCAACATTGCTAAAAATTTTATAAAAATTTCGTTATTACTACTTTGGTCAACCTCATCTATTAAAACAACGATATGCTGCTTGGCTTGTTTGACCAATTGACTTATGACGTGCGATAATTGTTTTAAATTATTCGTTTTTTCAACCCTTTCATTTAACCATGTTTCCAAATGAGTGGCTTGATAGGACGCATAATCAGCCAAAATACTGATAAATCCTTGCGAAAACTCCTTTTCAGTTTCAAAAATGTCATTTCCAATACCTTCAAAACTAATATTGAAAACTAAATAACCCTGTTTTTGGCGCAAAGCATGGCTTATTCCATATAAAGTGGTGGTTTTACCATACTGACGCGGACGATTAATGATAAAATATTCACCCATTTCAACTAATTCCAAAGTTGCTTCCATTTTTTTGGACACATCCGCCATATAATGTTTTTCTAAAATACATTTTCCTGTTACATTGAATCTTTTTGCCATTTTTTTTAAATTTGGATTAAAAATAAGGGCAAATATAGGCTTTTTTGTTCAAAAAAAATGCGCCCATGAAGGTTCATGGACGCATTTTAAGAATAACTCTATTTACACTATTTCAAAACGGTAATATTCCCTTTCATAAAAATAGGTTCTCCATTTTTACACTTGCCCGACAAATAGTATCCATAAACGTCTGGACAAACAGCCGTTCCTTTATGAACACCGTCCCAACCTCTGGCTTTGTCATTCGTGTCAAACACGATTTCGCCCCAACGATTATACACCGCAAAATAACATTGCACCAAATAATCGCCCCGAACATATAACATTTCATTATTGCCGTCTCCATTCGGTGAAAACGCATTTGGAATGAAAATATACGGGTCTTTACACTCTGGCGAAATGACTTTTACCTTGACTTTCGCCATCGCACGACAACCATTGGAATCTACTACGATGACATTATAAGTCGTCGTAGAATCGGGTTTCACGGTTAATTGCGAAGTGCTACTGGTACCAGGATTCCAAACATAATTGTATGAACCTTGATTCGGTGTGGCAACCAATTCGGTCATTTCGCCTTTTTCAATGACTGTATCTCGCGCTGTCAAGGAAGCAGTCATTTCAATCCTATTCGTTTTCACAGAATCGCGCTTGGTACAACCCCACTGATTGCGGAAAAATCCGAAAATGTATCCTGTACTATTTCCACTAACATCTGCAATAAGCTCCCCTTGTCCTTTGATAACCGTCACGCCTGTTGGCGGTGTCCATGTAATCGCTAACGTGTCTCTGGAATTAAGGTTTATCGCAACCAATCGCCCCGTGCCATCGGTACAGATACCTAATTGCGCAGGTAGCTCAATGCCTACACTGCGGTCTGTCAATTTCGTACTATCCAACGTTTTACAACCGCGTGCATCAATCGCTTCGACATACAATAATTGTGAACCATTCGCAGGGACGACATTCAATAACGAATCCGTACCCAAAATGCGGGTGAAATTGCGGTCTGATGACCAACGTAACGTTGAAACATTACTCCGCGCTTTCAATTGTATCGTTGTATTCGCATTACAATAATTGACACCTGTTTGGTAGTCGGGAATAGCGCGTACTTGCACGGCTGAACCCGTTTGAACCGTCAAAGGCAAGCGAATTGTGTCCAAACAAGCTGCTGATGGTACTAAAAGAGCCGTGTAAGTGCCTGCATTCCGATACGTGTAACTTGCATTCGTCGTCGAAGCTCCTGCGGTTGGATTCGCTGGGTCTCCAAAGACCCAGCGATAGATGCCTGAATTGGCATTTCCATTGGAAAAATCGACTTTTAATCCATTTGAACAATCTGCAATATTGCGAATCCGTGCCAAATCAATCGGTGTCGGAATGATTGGATTGATGACCACTGAATCCGTTTTCGTACAAATACCATTCGTCATACGGACGTAAACCGTTTGGCGTGTTGTGCCGACTGTCAAACTTGGAGTCGCTGTATTGCCACCTGTGGCAATTAAATGGTTTGGTGTCCATGTATAAGTCACAGGTGCGCCCAAACTATTGTTCGTTGTCACAACATTGACAGCCGTATTTTGACAATTCGTCGCCGTATCTTGAATCGCTATTTCCAATAAACCAACTGGCAGACTTTGTTGAATCGTATCCGCACAACCTTGTGTACTGGTTGAAATCAAACGTACATTAGCGGTTCGAGTTGAAAAAGTTGCCTCTATGGAAGGGTTTGTACTCGTCAAACCATTGCCGAACAACCAATTTCTATCAAATTGAGTACCGCCACCTGTAACCGTTGATGCGTCTGTGAACCGAATCGTAACGCTATCACCCGTACACTGTACAGGAGTTGCCGTCACCGCCGCCGCAATGCCACCAATACTTTGGAGCGCAACCACTGGTAAAGTGGTAACACAACTGTTTCTATCCGTTACCGTAACAATATAATTACCAGAAGCTAAATTGTCAAAAATACCCGATGTATTCGCTATCGTCGGCAATCGGTAGATATAGGGCGCAGTACCATTGCTTGGTACGACGTGGAAACGACCATTCGCATTGCGACAAGTCGGAATTTGAACATTAGTAATATTGGCTAACAAACCATTTGCGGCATCAACCGTTGCAGATACGGTACTCGTACAACCATTCGCATCCGTTACCACAATATTGTATGTGTTGGAACTTAAACCTGTAAATCGACCATTGGTGTTTGTGGAGGTGTTCAAACGGTACGTGTAAGGACTTGTCCCGCCACTCGCGCTGACCACAATCGAACCATCACTGCCGATACAACTCGTTGCAGATACTCGGTCGGATGTTAAAACCACATTGGATGTGGTATTTCCAATCGTTACAGGAACCGTTGTGCGACAAGTCGTTCCATCGGTAATCGTTGCCGTGTAAGTGCCTGTTGCCAAACCTGTAAATTGACCAGTTGCATTGGTCACACCATTTAAATTATAATTGTAATTGCCTGTACCGCCCGTTACCACAAGGCTTGCGGTACCACTCGTTCCTGTACAAACCGCAGGGGTGGTTGCTTGAACACTCGGGTTCAACAAACGACTGCCATCTTGAACCAACCCTGTGACGCTTGCTTGACAACCATTGCCATCGGTTGCAATCACGGTGTAAGTACCTGGTACTAAATTGGCAAAAATACCATTTGTATTACTGTTATTGCCATTCACAGCGTACCAGAAAGACCCATTACCACCTGTTGCCACAATCGTCAATCCGCCATCATTGCCGCGACAAGTCGCGCTTCGAGCCGTTACATTGGCTGAAACCGCCACATTATTGACTGGAATCGTTACGGAAGTGGTTGTGCGACAATTGCCTGCATCGGTAATCGTCACTTGATACGTATTAGCTGCCAAATTTTCAAAACGACCCGAAAGGTTGCTTGTGCCATTCACCGCATAGGTGTAAGGTGCGGTTCCACCTGTACCCGTTACAACCATAACACCATTATTATTGGTACAAATCGCAGCAGTCGTAGTGGCAGTTGCTGCAATGGTATTTGCACCACTATTGACTGTTACATTGGTCGTTGCCTGACAGCCATTTCCATCTATCACCGTCACGACATAACTGCCTGCGGCTAAACTTGAAAATTGACCATTGGTATTATTTGCGTTTGGCAATTCAAAACGATATGAATTAGTTCCGCCTGTTGCGGATACGGTAATTTGTCCATTATTGCCTACGCAAGTTGTACTAATCGTTGTAGCTGTGGGCGTAATGACCGAATTAATTGGCGTAACTACTTGATTCTGAGTCATTTGACAATTATTCGCATCGGTAATCGTAACCACATAAGTACCCGCCGCTAAACGTGTAAATACCCCATCTGTATTGCTTGCGCCATTGATGGCATACGTGTACGGCAAATTACCACCACTCGCCGTGACCGTTAGACTACCTGTACCATTGGTACAAATCGCTTGAGTCATCGTTGCAGTTGCGGTAAGCGTTGCATTATGATTAGAAACGGTTGCAGAACGGGTTGTTTGACAACCTGTCGCATCTGTAATCGAAACCGTATAATTATTTGCACCTAAATTCGTAAAATGACCTGTCGTATTCGTCACACCATTCAAAACATAGGAATACGGAGCTGT
Organism: Bacteroidota bacterium; assembly: GCA_039804385.1. Taxonomy (GTDB): domain Bacteria; phylum Bacteroidota; class Bacteroidia; order Chitinophagales; family Saprospiraceae; genus JAAFJT01. Next base: position 3,107 of record JBDLWG010000393.1, on the reverse strand, counting down.
TCCGCCTGCCGCCGTGAAAGTTAAACTGCCAGAGTTACTTCCACAAAAAGTGGAAGATGCAATTGCCGTTGCCGTAATAGAAGCATTATTCGTTGAAACTTGTACCGCAACATTGTTTTGACAACCATTTGCATCCGTTACGCTTACGGTAAAATTACCCGCGCTTAGGTTTGAAAAAGTGCCTGTTGCATTGGTCACACCATTTAACGTATAACGATATGGAGCCGTTCCGCCATTCGCAACCGCCGTAGCTGTTCCTGTTGCGCCTGCACAACCTGTTGCCGTTGCATTCACATTTAAATTAATCGCAATCGTATTGCGCGGAACCGTGATGATGGAACTCAATTGACAACCATTCGCATCCGTCATAATTATCGTGTAATCGCCTGCCGCTACACCTGTGAAAACAGGCGAATTATAAACCGTACCATTCAATGTATAAGTGTAAGGACCTCTACCCCCGCCTGGATTGACGGTAAATGCACCTGTTGTGCTGGTACAAGTCGCTGCGGTTGTGGTTGCACCGCAAGTCAATCCTGCGCTGCCATTGCTCACCGCCGCCGTTGTCGTACCGCGACAGCCATTGCCGTCTATCGCCGTAATCGTGTAATTGCCTGTTGGCAAACCCACAAATTGACCTGTGGTATTGGTCACCGCAGGCGTTCCTGATAACGTGTATTGGAAAAAATTGGTACTGCCTGTTGCCGTTACGTCAATCCGTCCATCACTGCTGCGACAAGACGTATTGATAACGGTTGGCGTAATATTTACAACTCTATTATCCGTCGCAACGGCAACCGAAGTCGTTGTATTACAACCATTTGCATCCGAAATCGCAATCGTATAATTGCCCGCCGCTACATTCGAGAATTGTCCTGTTGCATTATTAGAACCATTCAAAACGTAATTGTAAGGAGCTGTTCCGCTTGTAGGCGTGATTTGAATGCTGCCATTGGAAGCCGTACAAATCGCAGGCGTTCCCACACCTGTTGCGACTAACGCATTGTTCGCATTGACAACCACTGGATTAGAAACCATTTGACAACCATTCGCATCCCGAACCGTCACGACATAACTGCCCGAACCCAATTGATTAGCCGTTGCTGTGGTTGCGCCATTGCTCCATGTGTACGTGTATGGAGCCGTACCATTTTGAACGGTAACACTTGCAGAACCATTGGTATTCGTACAAGCGGCATTGACACCATTCGTTGTTAATGCCAAAGCAAGACTCGTCCCAATCGTTACAGAAGCCGTTTTAAAACAATTCCGCCCATCATACACCGAAACCGTATAAGCTCCTGGTGCTAAATTGACGACTTGCGCACTGGTTGCGCCATTGCTCCAAACATAGTTCCAAGGACCATTTCCACCTGTAATTAGAGCATTGGCACTGCCATTGTTGATACCCGCACACGTCGCAGCCGTTTGAGTCGTCGTTACGTTGAGCGTACTCATGTCTCTGATGGAAAATAACGTATCTTTTGGACAGTTTTGGGGGTCTTTGACCACTAAATGATATTCCCCAATACCCAAATTGGCAAAAGTGCCTGTCGTATTCGTTCCAATTAAGGTATTATTTTGCGCCGTCAAGGTGTACGTTTTCGGACCCGCAAAACCGCCTGTACCCACTGCTTGAATCGAAGCAGTGCCTGTACACAGGTTGCCCGAAGTCAGCGTGAAATTCAAACCTACTTTTGCTGGCTCGTAAACGGAACCTGTCACCGTACGCACACAACCCACCGCATCCGTAATCGTACACGTATAATCGCCTCCTGGCACAGGATACATGACCGATGTATGATGCGTATTGTTATTCGGCGGCATCATGGGCATAAAATTCCAAAGATAGGTGTAAGGTCCCGTTCCACCTGTCACAACAGCCATCGCGCTCCCATCACAATCGCCCCCGCAAGTAACGTCATTTTTTTCAAAACGCGCTATCATAGGCGCAGTGACAATGGCTGAATTAGTTGACGTACAACCATTTGCATCCGTCACACCAATATAATATTGACCTGCATTTGCCATGAATTGCGTTGCCGCAGTACCTACGGTTGCATTGGCAGCATTAGACCAGCGATAGGTGTATGGAGTGGTTCCACCTGTCGTATTCGCCGCATAATTTTCATTATTCGCTGCACACACATTGCCACTAACGGCAGCAGGCGCGGATCTCAAAACGGTCGGTTCACCCACCGCAAACGTTTTAACAGCCGATACATTGGCATTATCCGTCACGGTGACGGTGTAATTTCCTGCCCCAATACCTGCTAAAACGCTCGAAGTGCTATTGCCCGCACTCCATGCAAAGGTATAAGGCGCAGTACCACCTGTGACGGCTGCGGATACTTGACCATTCGTAAAACCAAAACACGCGGGTTGACGGTCTTGTTGAATGGTGATGTTTAATTGGGCTTGCACCATGAATGGCAACAACGCGAATAATGTCGCACACCCGTACTTGAAAACACTTGAATAAGGGCTCATCTGTGTTTGTTTTTGGAGATAACCAATGTATTTGTTCAAAACCAGATTTGTTTGTTTTTTAATGAAACGCAAAATACGATTCATTCTTTAATATCGGTAAACCTTTAACTTGGATTCGTTGGCTTTTTTTAATCTTTTGTGATGATAAGCAAGGGGCGGATACTATTGAAACACGGATGACACAGATTGGGCGGATTTTCGCGGATTTTTTTATTTTTGATAAAATAAAAATCCGCAAAAGATAAAAATCCGCGAAAATCCGCCGAATCCGTGTCATCCGTGTTTCCATTGTACCACACCTCTTGTCACTCACTAAGAAAAATTCAATAAATCCAAGTCTATTTTTTCAATAACTTAATTTCTTTAATCGTCACACGCCTGTCGCGGGAAGCCTCTAACCCGTAAACGGTTTTCGCATCACCTTGATTTTCAGCCGCATTTTGAGAAAGCGACGGTTCTTCTACCGTGATTTTCAAATGCCCTGACCGAACGTAATTCGCAAAATTGGATTTGAAGTAATTCGCAACCGAAACAACGCGTCGATTCGCTAAATGCCGATTGTAATCATCGCCCGCTAACGCACTCGTGCAACCTTGCAAAACCACTTCCATCGAATA
>JBDLWG010000392.1:0-4065 GCA_039804385.1 Bacteroidota bacterium | reverse complement strand
TCATTCAAAATCAATATTTTATGAAAAACGTTCTTACGCTCTTTTTTACACTCATCAGCATTTATGTTCAAGCACAAATCTTTGAAAATCCTTACAATGCACACACGATTCCCGATTCCTTGCGCCAAAATGCAACAGTGGTGCTGCGGAAATACAGTGTTGACTATGCCGTTAAAACCGACCGAAAAGCCATTCGCAAAGAACATCGAATCGTGACATTGTTGAAAGATGGTTCCTTAAGCGATTTTTACAGTTCGCCGTATTTGGCATATGACAAATTGAGGGCGATTACCCATTTAGAAGCCTTTTTGTATGATGGGAATGGGAAATTAGTCCAACCATTAAAGAAAAAGGATATTCAAGACCAAAAAATGTTTGATGCTTGGGTGGATGATAATCGCTATAAAATCCTCAATTTTCCGCGTTTGGCGTATCCATATACGATTGAGTATAAAGTAGAATATGAAGAAGATGAAACGATGTTTTATCCCAATTTTTATCCGCAAGAGGATCCTGATATTGCCGTGCAAAATGCCACCTTAGACATCTCTATTCCTTCCAATACATTGCGTTACAAAGAAATGAATATGGCGGATGATGATAAAGTGTCTATTAATAACAATACCTATTCATGGCACTTCAAACCGATTAAAGCGTTTAAGCAACCTGCTTTCGCGCCTTCCGCACAATCGTATTTGCCTCATGTGATGACTGCGCCCCATGATTTTGCGATGGGCAATTACAAAGGCAATATGAGTAGTTGGTCAGCGTATGGACAATTTTTAAACCAATTAGGCAAAGATAGGCAAGTTTTAACCGTCAAAACGGTGGATTCTTTGAAAAAAATGGTTGCCGATTGTCGAGATACCGCCTGTATTGTGGAAAAATTATATGCTCATTTGCAAAATACGACTCGGTATTTTTCAATTCAATTGGGCATTGGCGGTTGGCAACCTTTCCCTGCGAATGAGGTCGATCGTAAAAAATATGGTGATTGCAAAGCGTTGAGCAATTATATGGTGGCGATGTTGGCGGCAGTGGGCGTGAAAGGAACTTATGTAATTATTCGGGCGAATGACCCTGTGCAATATGCTGATTTTCCAAATCCGTTTTTCAATCATGCGATTGCCTGTGTGCCGATGGCGCAGGATACGATTTGGTTGGAATGCACGAGTCAGAAAGCGAGTTGCGGTTTTATGGGTTCTTTTACGGACAATCGACTGGCATTATTGGTGGACGAAACGGGCGGAAAAGTGGTTCATACGCCCAAATATGATGAAAAGGTGAATACCATTTATAAAAAAAGTAGGATTTTATTGGATTCTTTGGGCAATGCAACCATTCAAGGTGAAAATCAATATGCAGGCGTAGAAGCAGAATCATTGGAACACATTGCAGAAAAAGATGAAAGCAATCAACGCAAACATTTTTATAAATCCTTTAAAATCAACCAATTTAATATTAAAAAATTGGTTTATAATCGTCATAAAACGCGGATTCCAACCGTTGATGAACATTTTGAATTATCCGTTGATAAATTAGCTTCGGTTAATGGGCAACGACTGTTTTTACCCATCAATTTGTTTAGCGTTTGGAATGCGATTCCGATGGAGGATTCGGCGCGACAATATGAGGTGCAAGCGGATGATAGGGGTTTTACCCAAATCGATTCCGTGATTTTTGAATTGCCCATTGGTTTTAAATTGGAAAGCAAATACGCGCCCATCCAATTGGACAGCGATTTTGGTCAATATGAAATGAAAGTCATACACAATAAAAACCAAATTTTATTTTTTAGAAAATTAATTTTAAATAATAAAATATTTAAAAAGGAAAAATATGGATTCTTGAATGACTTCTTGCGGCAAGTCATCAAGGCGGATAAATCGAAATTGGTATTAGTTAAAAATTGATTCAAATAGTTTATTTTTGTGTTTACAAAAAAGTTCAACAGCATGCACGAATCATCCACCAATCGCCGTGATTTTTTAAAAGCGGCATCTTTATTAGGCTCCAGTTTACTGGCAACGCAAGTGGGCGGAACCACTCAAACCAAGGTTGCTCCTTCCTTACTACGGGCGGGCGCGACCCAATCTAAAATCAATTTAGGCATTATCGGCACAGGTTTGCGCGGGCGCGATCATTTGGAAATGATGTTGTATCGTGCTGATGTTCAAGTGATTGCGATTTGCGATACAGACCCTGCTGCCCTTGCCGAAAGTCAAAAAATCCTTGCGGAACGCAAACAACCCAAAGCAGAGGAATATGGCAGCAAAGGCGACCGCGATTATTTGCGGTTGTTGGAACGCAAAGATTTGGATGCGGTGCTGATTGCTACGCCTTGGAAATGGCATTCGGAAATGGCGGTTGCGTCCCTGAAACACGGGATTTATACGGCAACGGAAGTTTGTGGCGGTTTTTCCTTAGATGAATGTTGGGAATTGGTGCGGGCGCATGAGGAAACAGGAGCGCATTTGTTCTTTTTAGAGAATGTTTGTTATCGCAGAGACGTAATGGCAGTATTAAATATGGTGCGTCAACAAATGTTTGGAGAAATCATCCATTTGGAAGGCGGTTATCAACACGATTTGCGGGCGGTCAAATTTAATGACGGGAAACAACCTTATGGTGGTGGCGTTGAATTTGGCGCGAAAGGGTTCAGTGAAGCGCGGTGGCGCACTGAAAATAGCCTCTATCGAAATGGGGATTTGTATCCAACTCATGGCATTGGACCTGTTGCGAATTTTATTAATATCAATCGGGGCAATCGCTTTTTATACCTGACTTCGATGGCTTCCAAAGCGCGCGGTTTGCATGATTATGTCGTCCATCATCCCAAAGGTGGGGCGAATCATGCCAGCGCACAAGTCGATTTCAAATTGGGCGATGTCGTGACAACGCTCATCAAGTGCAATAATGGCGAAACGGTGTTATTGAGCCATGATACCAATTTGCCGCGCCCGTATTCTTTGGGTTTTCGGGTGCAAGGCACGAAAGGCTTGTGGATGGATGTCAATCAATCGGTGATGATAGAAGGCGTGACTGCCAAAGCGCATCGTTGGGAAAAACAGGATGATTGGTTGAAAAAATACGACCATCCATTATGGCAAAAATATGAAAAAGCAGCAGAAAAGGCAGGTCATGGCGGCATGGATTTTTTTGTAGATAATGCTTTTGTAGAATGTGTAAAAGCGGGTATTCCTGCGGTTTTAGATGTGTATGACGCTGCCACTTGGTTGGCGATAACGCCTTTGTCGGAAGCGTCGATTGCAACGGGCAGCGTACCACAACCTTTTCCAGATTTCACACGCGGTCGGTGGATGTCAAAACAGGTAGATTTCGCATTGAATGACCTTTTTTAAACTTGGATTCATTAGATTGGATGGATTTTTTATAAAAAATCCATCCAATCCAATGAATCCAAGTTTAAAAACGTATCTTTGCAATCTTATGATGAAAACCTTTTTTCAACAAACAATCACCTATCATGTCTCGAAACTACCCTATTGGTACGCAAAACTTTGTGGATCTCATCGAATCTGGTGCCATTTATGTGGATAAAACCGCTTTTATGGCTCGTTTAATCCAACACTCCTTCCATAAAAGTTATTTTTTAAGTCGCCCGCGTCGTTTTGGGAAATCGCTGTTTGTGGATGCGTTAGAACAAGTTTGGAATGGGAATCAAGCATTATTTAAAGGTTTAGACATCTACGATAAAATCACTTGGGACAAACATCCTGTGATTCGATTTTCGTTGGACAAAATTGGATTTAAACATCTCGGTTTGGAAAATGCCTTGTTAGAAATGGTACAAGATGCTGCGGTAAAACATCAAATTACCTTAAAAAAAACCTATTCAGGTGGTTGTTTTGAAGAACTTATCGAAAAAGTGCATGAAAAATATCAAAAAAAGGTCGTTGTTTTAATTGATGAATATGATAAACCCATCATTCATGGCATTGAAAAAGATAATTCAACCTTAGCGGAAACGAATCGCGATATTTTAAAAGCGTTTTATGGGATTTTGAAAGATAGTGAAAAGCATTTGCGCTTTACGTTCATCAC
>JBDLWG010000391.1:0-3830 GCA_039804385.1 Bacteroidota bacterium | reverse complement strand
TTTTTTTCTTTCGGACCCGTTTTATGGGTTCGATTGACTTTGTTGGCTCTGTTTTTAAGATTTTGCCCGTTTTTTTATAGTGAGCTATCACTAAACTTATATAGGCAAAATCTTCTTCCGTCCAACGAGAAGGATAGACAAGTAAATCAACACCATCTGGTTCTCTTATAAATCCCATTGATATTCAATTTTTTAGTGATTAAAATATTTTTTAATTAATTTTAAGGCAAAATCATTTTCAACGTATCTGCAATATCCGCCGCAACCGTTTTTTTATCCTTCAAATCAAATTTTTGAACTTGATTTTCACCCAAAACAATGGTAATTTTATTGGTATCATGTTGAAATCCCGCACCTGCGTCTTTCAACGAATTTAAAACAATTGCATCCATATTTTTGCGCTTCAATTTCGATAAAGCATTTGCCAATTCATCATGCGTTTCCAATGCAAAACCGATAATACGTTGTTGCGCTGTTTTTTGTTTGCCTAACGCGGCGGCAATATCCATGGTACGCTCTAATTCAATGGTTAATGTATCCGATTTTTTCTTAATTTTTTCGGTTGCAACCGTTTTAGGGCGATAATCGGCAACCGCAGCCGCTAAAATAGCCGCATCACAATTCGGAAAAAATTGGAGGGCAGCCTCATACATTTGTTGTGCTGATTCCACTCGAATCGTTTGAATACCAATTACTTGCGTTTTCAAAGCACACGGACCTAACACCAAAAACACTTCCGCACCCCGATTTGCCAACGTTTCAGCCAACGCCATGCCCATTTTCCCAGAGGAACGATTGCCAATGAAACGCACAGGATCCATCGCTTCGTATGTCGGCCCCGCTGTGATGAGTATTTTTCGCCCAATGAAATCTGATTTTTGTTTTAAAAACGCTTGTAAATGATTGAAAATCGTTTCAGGTTCTGCCATTCGACCCTCTCCAACCAGTCCTGAAGCCAATTCACCGCGTTCAACAGGTATTAAATGATTGCCATAGGATTGCAATTTTAATACATTTTGTTGGGTTGCAGGATGTTTCCACATGTCCAAATCCATCGCAGGTGCGAAAAAAACAGGACAACGTGCCGACAAATACACTGCTGTAACGATATTATCACACAAACCATTCGCCAATTTCGCCATCGTCGTCGCGGTGCAAGGCGCAATAAGCATCGCATCTGCCCATAAACCCAGTTCCACATGATTATTCCAACCGTTTTCCGACCTGATTTCAGTCAAAACAGGGCGTTTACTCAATGTCGAAAGGGTGAGTGGTGTGATGAATTGCGTAGCCGATTCCGTCATCAAACATTGTACTTCCGCGCCCGATTTGATGAGTAGGCGCGTCAAGGTAGCTATTTTGTAAGCAGCAATACTGCCTGTAATCCCAAGTATGATTTTAAGTGGTTTCATTTATAATAATAATTTTTTTAATAATTTAATTTGCCAAAGCACTAAAAAGCATTTTGCCAATACAAATGTCCGTAGAAAATGGGTAAAATCAAAGCCCAAGTCAAAAAAAGGATTGCCATTTGAAACATACAGCGATTGTGGTATTTTCTAACAAACCCTAAACGCGGCACTATTTTCGCCGCCGCACAAACTAAATTAACGTATATTTGCGTTTCAAAACTTCAAAAATTTGTTTATTACAATTAATTTTACCTCATACGATATGAATTTTCGTAACAAAATCTCTGTTTTAGCTATTTTTTCGGGTTTGACGGCGAGTCTGCCCGTTTTCGGACAAACCGACCCTGTTTTATTTACCGTGCAAGGCACGCCTGTCAATGTTTCCGAATTTAAATACATTTATGCCAAAACGAATGGTGATAAAGCCGATTTTTCTGAAAAATCTTTGAAAGAATATTTGGAATTATACACGAAATTCAAATTAAAAGTGGCTCGGGCGCGGGAAATGCGCTTGGATACGATTCCTGCGTTGAAGGAAGAATTGAATGGTTATCGCCGTCAGTTGGCAGATTCTTACTTGACGGACCGCGAAGTGACCGATAAATTGGTGCGCGAATCGTACAATCGCATGCAAAAAGATGTGAATATCAGTCATATTCTGGCGGTTGTTGATAAGAATAATTCGGATGAAGTGGCTTATAAAAAAATCTTAGCCGTGAAAGTTCGGTTGGACAAGGGCGAAGATTTTGTCAAATTGGCGAAAGAGGCTTCCGAAGATAAGACTTCCAAAGAATCGGGCGGCGTGATTGGCTATGTAACAGCTATGTTACCCGATGGTTTTTACCAAATTGAGTCGGCAGCGTACAATACAGAAGTGGGCAAAGTGTCGGAACCCGTCAAATCGCCTTTGGGTTGGCATTTGATTCGGGTCAATGACAAGCGCGATGCACGCGGTGAGATGGAAGTGGCTCATATCTTGATTCGCAAGGCAAAAGATGGGGTTGCACAGACCAATGCCAGAACACGTATTGATAGTCTTCATAAAGTGTTGCAACAACCGGGCGCGGATTTCAATGAAATGGCGCGGGTGGTTTCGGAAGATGCGTATTCGGCACCGAGAGGCGGCTATTTGGGCTTTTTCGGGATTGGAAGATATGAGAAAAATTTTGAAGATGTTGCTTTTGATTTGCGGAAAGACCATGATTTTAGCAAACCATTTGAATCATCATTGGGTTGGCACATCATCAAACGCGTTTCTCGGAAATTGCCAGAGGCTTTTGAAGCGCAGAAAATGCGTTTGAAAGGTCGGATTCAACGCGATGGACGTTATGAATTATCCAAACAATCGATGTTAGAACGCATCAAACGCGAAAATAAATTTGGTGAAACCGCAGGTGGTTTGGAAAAAGCGATTGCAGGTTTGGACAGCAATTTTATGAAATTCACTTGGAAAGTGCCAGAACCGCGTAATGTAAATCCGATTTTCACGTTTGGCACCGACAAAACGGTAACAATTGGCGATTTTTACGAATACATGAGTGAAAATGGCAATCAACGTGTCAATGGCGGCGATAATGCGGCGGCTTCTGCCAAAAAATTGTATGGTGAATTTGTCAATCGGCAGGCAATGGCGTATGAAGAGCAAGTTTTGGATAAAAAATATCCTGATTTCAAAGCCTTGATGCGCGAATATGAAGAAGGCATTTTGTTGTTTGAAGCGATTAAAATCAATGTTTGGGATAAAGCGGCAACGGATTCGGTTGGTTTGGACAAGTTTTTTGCAGAGCGCAAAGACAAATATATGTGGGATGAACGCGCTGTTTTAATCCATTATACGTTGGCGGATTCTGCCAAAACGCAAATTGACGCATTGCGCAAGTATGCTGCGAAGGAAAGTCCTGCGGATGTTTTGAAAAAATTCAATCAAAAAGGCGCGTTAGACATTGTTGCGTTCAAAGAGGACAAAGCGGAAAAAGGCAAAAATAAAACGGTTGATGCGTTGGTTTGGAAAACGGGCGTATTGAGTGCCAATGAGTTAAATAAAAGAGACAATTCTTTGAATTTCATTAAAATCGAAAAAATCTTGCCCAAAACGCGCAAATCATTGAAAGAAGCACGCGGTTATGTGGTGGCAGATTACCAAGATTTTTTAGAAAAAAAATGGATAGAAGATTTGACTGCCAAATATAAAGTCCAAGTGACGGATAAAGCGTTGATGGATATGGTGAAAAAGTAAAATAGCATCTTATTTTCAAAGAGGATTCAAAACATATTGTGTGTTTTGAATCCTCTTTGCTTGTAAAAGATTCTATAAAATAATGGTCTCAAAAAGGGTTTATTTTCGCCAAAAAGACTTATTTTTGTTGCTTAATCTGTAAAACCTGTTCAGCATATTGCAAAAATAGTGGATTTTTTGTT